>NZ_JBKOUC010000008.1:0-125795 GCF_046764815.1 Aphanothece stagnina RSMan2012 | reverse complement strand
AACAGCAGCAGGCCGGACCACCCCACAAATACGAAGCGGTCGCGCTTGAGCCAGTCATCGAGGACGTCGAACCATCCCCGCTGCGGCAGGCGCCCTACAGCGATCGTCATGAGAAGCGGACTTCATGAAGCGTTACGTGTTCGATCGTACGGGGCGGAGACCCGAACTGCGACCCGGACCGGGAGCGTTTGAGCACAACGACCTAGCCACACCGTTCGCCAGAGTGGGCGCCTGAGCCCTGCTCCCCCCTTCCCTCCTCCCATGTACGTCGTCGAGCTCTCCCTCAAGCTCAGTCCCATGCCCATTGCCGTCCAGCGCAAGGAACTGACCGAGGCCCAGAGCCTCTACGCCACGGTGAAGCAGGCCCTGGAAGGCATGGGTCCAAGGGTCCTGGAACTGACCTGTGAAAAGGAAGCCGACAAGAAGGTCAGCCTGCTGACGAGCGAGCTGGTCGCCGTTCAGATGTATGAGAAGTCGGCCAGCGCCGGCAGCGCCAAGCGCCCCGGTTTCAGCTTCGACGGCTGAGCCCGGTGGACTCCCCTCTCGGGGGTGCGGCCTGTCCCCTCCAGGTGGAGCGCCTCGGCTTTGCCTGGCCCAACGGACACGCGGCCCTGCGGCACTGCTCCCTGCGGATTCCCCACCCCGGCCTCTGGATGCTGGTGGGGAGCAATGGCAGCGGCAAAAGCACGCTGCTCCGCCTGATTGCAGGGCTGCTGGAGCCGCGCACCGGTCGGATCGCGGTTCCCGGGCGCACGGCGCTGGTCTTCCAGAACCCCGACCATCAGCTGCTCCTGCCGAGCTGCGGCAGTGATCTTCTGCTGGCGATCGACCCCGGGCTGGAGCGGCAGGCGCGGGAGCGCCGGGTGGAGCAGGTGCTGGAGTCCGTGGGGCTCGCCGGGCTCGCCAGCCGTCCGATCCACAGCCTCAGCGGAGGGCAGAAACAACGGCTCGCCATCGCCGCCGCCCTGGCGAGCGAGGCAGATCTGCTGCTCCTGGATGAACCCACCGCACTTCTGGACCCGGACAGCCAGCGGGAGGTGCTGGAGCTGATCCGTCAGCTGACCGCCTCCGCCGGCGGCGGGATCACCGCCCTCTGGATCACCCACCGTCTGGAGGAACTCCAGCACTGTGAGGGAGCCGCGGTGATGGAGGACGGGCATGTGGGGCCGTGGGAGAGCGGCGCCGCCGTGGCCCAGCGGCTGAATCGGCCGGCCTGAGCGGACCGCTTGCGGCGCGGCAAGTCCGAGGGGTAAGGTCGTCGAGCCGGCGTCGCCGGCTGCACCCACCACGGGTCGTCATCCTCGGTAGCTCAGCGGTAGAGCGGTCGGCTGTTAACCGATTGGTCGCAGGTTCGAATCCCGCCCGGGGAGTTCAACTCCATCCCATCGCCCAGTCCCGGCACCCCCCGGCGCAGGCACCCCGGGCCTGAGATCCTCAGGTTGTGGGTCCGCCCCTGCTGGCAGGCCCATGGGCTCGTGGGGCGACGGCGTCTGGGGACGATGGCCTCGAAGGCAGTTCTGAACGGCCTCGAACAACCGCGCTGGGCAAGAACAAGGGCCCACGGCTGCTCGGTTGCCAGAGAACCGGGCAAATCACAACAGAAGAGTCGAAAATCATCCTGAAGATCTCTCGGACTCGGCGTCCCGGGCAGGGCCCAGATCCCAGATCACAGCTGCATTGAGGCCCATCAGGGGCCCGCGGGCGTACCGGCGTGACCAGGCCCCGGTCACACCAACGCCGGCAGGAGCGGGGAGAATGCTGCCGACCCCTTCGCTGTGGTCGCCCGACTCTCTGCTCAGCAGCCATCTCACCGCGCCAGCCATGAAACCGTGCATCCTGCTGATCGAGGACGACAGCGACATGCGTGAACTCGTTGCCGGCCATCTCGAACACGGTGGCTTCGACGTTCAGCGCGCGGATGACGGCATCAAGGGCCAGGCCCTCGCCCTGCAGTACGCCCCGGACCTGATCCTGCTCGACCTGATGCTCCCCAAGGTCGATGGCCTCACCCTGTGTCAGCGGCTGCGCCGGGACGAGCGGACCGCCCGCATTCCGATCCTGATGCTCACCGCCCTGGCCGACACGAAGGACAAGGTGAGCGGTTTCAACTCCGGAGCGGACGACTACCTCACCAAGCCCTTCGATCTCGAGGAGCTCACCGTGCGGGTGAAGGCACTGCTGCGCCGCAGCGAACATGCCCCACTGTCCACCCAGCACAACGAAATCCTCAGCTACGGCCCCCTCACCCTGGTGCCGGAGCGGTTTGAAGCCATCTGGTTCGATCAGGCGGTGCGCCTCACCCACCTGGAATTCGAATTGCTGCACTGTCTGCTGCAGCGCCATGGCCAGACGGTCTCCCCCGCCCTGATCCTCAAGGAGGTGTGGGGCTACGAACCGGACGATGACATCGAGACCATCCGTGTGCATGTGCGGCACCTGCGCACCAAGCTCGAACCCGACCCCCGCAAACCCCGCTTCATCAAGACTGTCTACGGAGCGGGCTACTGCCTGGAACTGCCCAACGCCGAGCAGGCGTCCGAGCTGATCCCCATGGTCCAGGGCTCCCGCACGGCCCAGGTCGGTTAGGGCTCAGCCGCCCAGGCCCGCCAGTTCGAGCAGGGCCACCTCCCAGGCAAGCCGTGGCTGCACATAGGACAGCAGGTGGCTGCGGAGCCGCTCGAGCCGCTGCAACACCGCCGGCTGCCGCAACGTCCGCCAGAGCGCCAGCTGCCACCAGGTGAGCAGCCAGAGCTGCTGCTCCGCGTCCAGGGCTTCGGTGAGATCCCGCGCCAGCGCCAGCGCCTCGAAGGGATCGGCCGCCATGGGCAGGCTGAGAAGCCGGTCCACCAGGCCCTCCGGCAGGGACTGCCACTGCTGGCGATGGGCCAGCAGCGCTCCCGGGGAGCCGGCCGCCAGGGCGAGCAGCTCCTCGGTGTCGGCAACGGCGGGCGGGGGCGCGGACGCCAGCACCCGCGCCAGACTCTCGGCCGGCAGGCGACCGAAACGCACCCGCTGGCATCGGGAGTGGATCGTGCTGAGCAGCTGTTCCGGCGACGCCGAGATCAGCAGCAGCATGCCGCCTCCAGGTTCCTCGAGGGTCTTGAGCAGGGCATTGGCCGGAGCCTCCGCCATGGCCTCCACCTGTTCCAACACCACCAGACAACCGGGGGCCTCGACCGGACGGCGGGCCAGGAATCGGGAGACCTCGCGGATCTGCTCCAGGCGCAGCTGCGGCGGGCTGCGCCGGTTCACGCCGCGTTCCAGGGCCTGGGAGGCCGGCACCAGCTGGCCCTTGTCCAGGTAGGTGGGCTCCACCCAGAGCACATCAGGATGGTTGCCGGCCTCCAGGCGGCGCCGGACGGCAGGCTCCCCCTCGGGTCCGGCGATCACACCCTCGAGAAACCGCAGGGCGGCCAGCCGCCTGCCGACCCCCTCGGGTCCGGTGAACAGGTAGGCCGGTGCCAGCCGTTGCCGCCGCAGCGCCGCCGCCAGCAGCGTCACCGCCGGATCCTGGCCCAGCAGGTCGGCGAAGAGCGCCGTCATGGACGGCTGGCCAGACGGGTCAGGGCCCGACGGCAGTCCTCGGTGATCTGCTCGGGCCTGGCCCGGGCATCGATGCGGCACCAGCCCCGCCGTTGCGCCAGGGCCGTGAAGCCCGCAGCGACCCGCTCCAGAAAGGGAGAGCCGCCCGACTCGATCCGATCGGCCGCCCGCCCGCCCCGACGCCGGCCCGCCTCGGCCAGGGGAAGATCCAGCCAGAGGGTGAGATCGGGCTGCACCCCCCCGGTGGCCACCTGCTCCAGCTGTTCGATCAGCGGCAGGGAGAGCCCCCGGCCGTAGCCCTGGTAAGCCAGCGTGGAGCCACTGAAGCGGTCGCTGAGCACCCAGTCGCCCGCCGCCAGCGCCGGGCGGATCGTCTGCTCCACGTGCTGGGCCCGATCCGCCGCATAGAGCAGCAGCTCGGCCGTGCTGCCCGGTGCCGAATCCCCGGGGGGGTGAAGCAGGAGCTCGCGCAGGGCCAGGCCCAGGGGGGTTCCGCCCGGTTCCCGGGTCACGATCAGCTGCCGACCCGGCGGCAGGCAGCCGGCCTCGGGAAGACGCAGC
This sequence comes from Aphanothece stagnina RSMan2012, assembly GCF_046764815.1. Taxonomy (NCBI): domain Bacteria; kingdom Bacillati; phylum Cyanobacteriota; class Cyanophyceae; order Chroococcales; family Aphanothecaceae; genus Aphanothece; species Aphanothece stagnina. Next base: position 121,691 of record NZ_JBKOUC010000008.1, on the reverse strand, counting down.
CACCGGCTCAGCGCCTCCAACTGGGTGGTCTTGCCGCAGCCGTCGATGCCCTCGAGCACCACGAAGCGGCCCTGCCTGCCCTCAGCTGCCACGGCCGCGGATTCCCAGCTGGCCGACATCCTGCTGCAGGGCCAACGCATTGAGCACGACCGTGATCGAGCTCAAGGCCATCAGCAGGGCCGCCAGCGGGGGGTTGATCAGCAGTCCGAGGCTCGGCAGCAGGGCGCCGGCGGCGACCGGCAGCAGCAGCAGGTTGTAGCCGAAGGCCCAGGCCAGGTTCTGCCGCACCTTGGCCATGGTGCGGGAGGCCAGATCCAGCCCCAGCAGGATGCCGTCCAGGCGCTCGCCGAGCACCACCAGCCCGGCACTGTCCTGGGCAATGCCGGTGCCGGTGCCCACGGCGATGCCGAGGTCGGCGGCCGCCAGGGCGGGCGCATCGTTGATGCCATCGCCGACCATGGCCACCGGAGCGCTCCGGCGCTGGGCCGCGACGATGGCCGCGAGCTTCTCTTCGGGTGTCTGGCGCCAGGCCAATTCCTGCGGGGCCAGGCCCAGCTGGCCGCCCAGCCGCCTGACGGCCTCGGCATGGTCGCCGCTGAGCAGACCGAGCTGGAGACCCCGATGGCGCAGGTCGGCCAGCACGGACGACGCCTCGGGGCGGGGCTGGTCCTGCACCGCGATCAGCCCCAGCACCTCCCCGCCCATGGCCAGGGCGAGCACCGTGGCCCCGCCGGCCTCGAGCCGCTGCTGGGCCTCCAGGGCAGGGCCGGCCGGGTCCCGGACCACCCAGCCGAGCCGCCCCAGGCGACAGGACTGCCCCTCCAGCTCCCCTTCCACCCCGGCGCCGGGGATGGTGTGGGCTGCGGAGACCTCCAGCAGCCGCAGCTCGCGGGCCTCGGCCTCCTGCAACAGGGCGTAGGCCAGGGGGTGGCGGGTGGTGGCCTCGAGGCTGGCCGCCAGCTGGAGGAGGCGGGCCTCCCCAGGGCCGGGCCGATCGCTCGGCTGGGGCAGCGGAACCAGGGCGGTCACCAGGGGGCGGCCGCGGGTGAGGGTCCCGGTCTTGTCGAACAGGATGGTGCGCAGGGCGGCGGCCGTTTCGATCGCCTCCCCGCCGCGGAACAGCAGCCCACGCCGGGCGGCCAGCCCGGTGCCGACGGTGATGGCGGTGGGGGTGGCCAGCCCGAGGGCACAGGGGCAGGCCACCACGAGCACGGCGATGGCCAGCTCCAGGGCGAGGACAAGGGGTGTGGTGGCTCCGGCACCGAGCAGGCCGTGGCGGCCATGGACCGCGTGGGCGTGGTGCGCCGGCTGCAACACCGCAGGCCACAGGGCTGCCCCCCACAGCCACCAGAACAGGAACGTGGCCAGGGCCAGAGCCAGCACCGCCAGGGTGAACCGGCCCGCGACCCGATCGGCCAGACCCTGGATCGGAGCCTTGCGGGCCATCGCCTGCTCCACCAGGTGGATGATGCGGGCCACGGCACTCTCGGCCCCGGGGCGCCGCACCTCCAGCAGCAGGGTCCCCTGCAGGTTCAGGGATCCGGCCGCCACCTCCTCGCCCGGCTCCACGGTCTGGGGCAGGGGCTCGCCAGTCAGGCCGGAGACATCGAGGGACGAGGTCCCCTCCAGCACCAGCGCATCGACCGGCAGCCGATCCCCCGGCAGAACGCGGATCCGGTCACCGGGCCGCAGTCCGCCCACCCGGACCTGCCGTGGGGGCCCGGCCTCCATCACCAGCAGAGCCGTGTCCGGCTGCAGCGCCGCCAGCTTCTGCAGGGCCTCGCCGGTGCGGTAGCGCGCCCGCTCCTCGAGGAAACGGCCGAGCAGAACAAAGCCCAGCAGCATCACCGGCTCGTTGAAGAAGCAGGGAAGTCCACTGGCAGGCCAGAGCAGACCGACCAGGCTGGCCAGGTAGGCGCTGCCCACTCCCAGGCCGATCAGGGTGTCCATCGAGGGGATGCCGGCCAGGGCGGCGCGGGCACCGGCCAGCAGGATCGGCCGGCCTGGCACGGCCAGGGCGATGGTGGCGATGCCCCCGTGCAGCCACAGCAGACCCGGCTGGGGCGCCAGATGGCCGAGTCCGGAGAGCACCAGCAGCAGCAGGGCCACCACCAGCTGGCGCCAGCGGCTCCACCACTGGCGCTCCTGCTGGCGGATGGCCTGGGAGGGCGGGGCGGCCTGCTCGCGCAGCGAGGCCTGGAACCCCAGGGCGGCCAGGGACTCCTGCAGCCCCTGCAGGAATCCTGCCTCACTCTGAGCCTCTGTCTGGGCCTCCCTCTGCGCATCCGCTCCGGCAGGGAACGGCTCCCGTTCGATCCAGGCGGTGCGGGTCAGCAGGTTCACGCTGGTCTGGCGCACGCCGGGCTGGGCGAGCAGGCGCTGTTCCACAGCCCGCACACAGCCGCCGCACTTCATCCCCTCGATCTCGAGCAGGAGAGGATCCGGAGGCAGGGGATCGCGCAGGCTGGGTTTGCGCAGGCTGGGGTCGTCCAGGCTGGGGTCGTTCTGAAGATGCTCGGGGTGGCGGGACTCCGTGGAGCGGGTGGGGAGGACGTCGGGCAGCTGCTGCGCGGCCAAGGCCAGACCGGGGGCTGTTCGGCTCAGGCTAGGCAGATCAGCCAGGATGGACACCTTCGAAGCTCCTTGAACCACCGGTGCCCCGCTCCCAACGCAACGACAACTTCATCGACAAGAGCTTCACGGTGATGGCCGACCTGATCCTCAAGGTCCTGCCCACCAACCGGCGGGCCAAGGAAGCCTTCGCCTATTACCGCGATGGCATGAGCGCCCAGGCGGATGGCGAATACGCCGAAGCCCTGGAGAACTACGAGGAGGCGCTCAAGCTCGAGGACGACCCCAATGACAAGGCCTTCATCCTCTACAACATGGCCCTGGTGTTCGCCTCCAACGGGGAGCACCAGAAGGCTCTCGGCTACTACGCCCAGGCCCTGGACCTCAACAGCAAGATGCCCCAGGTGCTCAACAACATGGCGGTGATCCACCACCATCTGGGCTCGATCGCCGAGGAGAAGGGCGATGCGGACGAGGCCGACCGCTGCTACGACCTGGCTGCCGACTGCTGGGGCAAGGCGATCCGCCTGGCCCCCAACAACTACATCGAGGCACAGAACTGGCTGAAGACCAGCGGACGCGGCAGCGTCGACGTCTACTTCTGAGCAGCGGGCGCGGTTCAGCTCACCGTGCCGGGGCCGTTCAGCCCGCCTCATCCGCCGGGTTCACCCCAAGGGCCGCCACCAGAGCCTCGGCGATGGTGGCGGCCTCGAGGAGCTGCAGATCCAGACCGGCGGCGGTCGCCCCCAGACCGCTGCCGCGCGGCACCACCGCACGGGAGAACCCCAGCCGCGCCGATTCCTGCAGGCGCAGCTCCAGCTGACCGACTGGCCGCAACTGGCCACCCAGACCCAGCTCGCCGATCAGCACGGTTCCGGGGGGCAGGATCAGATCGCGGAAACTGGCCACCACCGCCGCGGCCACGCCGAGGTCTGCCGCCGGTTCCTCCACCTCCAGCCCCCCGGCCACGGCGAGGTAGCAGTCGAAACGCGAGAGCGGCAAGCCGAGGTGCTTCTCCAGCACCGCCAGGATCTGGTGCAGCCGGTTCACGGCAATGCCGGTGGCGCTGCGCCGCGGGCTGGCATAGCTCGTGGTGCTGACCAGAGCCTGAAGCTCCACCAGCAGGGGCCTGGTGCCCTCGCAGGCCACGATTGTGGCGCTGCCGCTGCTGGGCTCCTGGCCGCCGAGGAACAGCTCACTGGGATTGGTCACCTCCGCCAGGCCCCGGTCCCGCATCTCGAACACGCCCAGCTCATGGGTGGCCCCGAAGCGGTTCTTGACGGCCCGCAGCAGCCGGTGGCTGGCGAAGCGGTCCCCCTCGAAGGTGAGCACCGCATCGACCAGGTGCTCCAGCACCTTGGGACCGGCCAGCATGCCTTCCTTGGTGACGTGCCCCACCAGCAGCAGGGCCGTGTCCTGCCGCTTGGCGATCCGCGCCAGCGCGGCAGCGCACTCCCGTACCTGGGCGACGGAGCCCGGCGCACTGGCCAGCTCGGCATCGTGGAGGGCCTGGATGCTGTCGATGATCGCCACGGCGGGCCGCAGGGTCTCCAGCTCCTGCAGGACCAGCTCCAGATCGGTCTCGGCGAGCAGCTGAAGATCCGCCGCAGCGGAGCCCGAGAAGGCGGCGGCAGCCGAGGACGCGGCAGGTGGCGGGGTGTCGCCGGGGCGACCCAGCCGGCTCCAGCGCAGCTTCACCTGCTGGGCCGATTCCTCCGCGCTCACGTAGAGCACGCAGGCCCCCTCGGCCATGGCCCGGGCGCTCTGCAGAAGCAGGGTGCTCTTGCCGATGCCGGGATCCCCCCCGAGCAGCACCAGGGAGCCGGGCACCAGCCCACCGCCCAGCACCCGATCCAGCTCGCCGTAGCCGCTGGGCAGCCGCTGCAGGGGGCGGTTCCCCACCGCCGCGATCGATTCCGAGCGACGGGGGCGCGACGGCTCGGCGGCCTCGGCCGCCGCCGGCCGGCGGCGGCGGGCATCTGCGTTCAGCGGCTGCTCCACCAGGGTGTTCCAGCTGCCGCAGCCGCTGCAGCGCCCGAAGAACTGGCGCGTCCTGGCCCCACAGCTGCTGCAGACGTAGAAAGAGACAGGCTTGGCCACGGCGAAGACGGGAGGACTATGAAGAAAGGTGGCGTTGCATGAATCCCGCCCCCCTCAGAGCTTTTCAGTAGGGCGATCTGATGTAGCAGCCCGAAGGAGGCGATGACAGCGTCCCCCAGCAGTCCAGGCAAAGAGAAGGAGACGATTCTGGTCGTCGACGACGAGGCCAGCATCCGCCGGATCCTGGAAACCCGGCTGTCGATGATCGGCTACCAGGTGGTCACCGCCTCGGATGGGGTCGAGGCCCTGGAACTCTTCCGCCACAACCCCCCCGACCTGGTGGTGCTGGACGTGATGATGCCGAAGCTCGACGGCTACGGCGTCTGCCAGGAGCTCCGCAAGGAGTCCGACGTGCCGATCGTGATGCTCACGGCCCTCGGCGATGTGGCGGACCGGATCACGGGCCTGGAGCTCGGGGCCGACGACTACGTCGTGAAGCCGTTCAGCCCCAAGGAGCTCGAGGCCCGCATCCGCTGCGTGCTGCGGCGGGTGGAGAAGGAGCAGGTGGCCGGCATCCCCAATTCCGGCGTGATCCAGGTGGGCGACCTGCGCATCGACACCAACAAGCGGCAGGTCTACCGGGGCGATGAGCGCATCCGCCTCACCGGCATGGAATTCAGCCTCCTGGAGCTGCTGGTGAGCCGCAGCGGCGAACCCTTCAGCCGGGGGGAGATTCTCAAGGAAGTGTGGGGCTATACCCCCGAGCGTCACGTGGACACCCGGGTGGTGGATGTCCATATCTCCCGGCTGCGCTCCAAACTGGAGGACGATCCGGCCAACCCCGAGCTGATCCTCACGGCTCGCGGCACCGGCTACCTGTTCCAACGCATCGTCGATCCCGTTGCCCCCGAAGGAGCCTGACAAGCGCGCCAAGCCCAGGCGAGCGATCCGCCGCCTGGTGATCTGGTACCGCCGCAACGCCGCTGTCACCAGCCTGGTCGACACGGCCACCTCCGCCGCCACCACCGCCGGCAGCATGGCCGGGGCCGCCGTCTCCGGGGCCGGCAGCGTCGCAGGGGCGGCCACGAGTGCGGCCCACACCGTGCTGCAACCCCTGGTGTTCGACCCGCTGCGGCGCCTGCAGCGCGGCCTCGGCGGGCCCGACGAGGACGCCCCGATCAACGACGCCGACAGACTGTGGGTGGCGGTGGACGGCATGGGAGGCGATCACGCCCCGGGGCCGATCCTCGAAGGCTGCCTCCAGGCCGTGGAGCGCCTCCCCCTGCGGGTGCGCTTCGTGGCCGAGACCGCTCCCCTGCAGACCGCCGTCGCCGAACTGGGGCTGCGCGACCAACTGGATGAGGCCGTCGCCGCCGGGCTGATCGAGCTGGTGGCCAGCGGGCCCTCGGTGGGCATGCACGAGGAGGCCACGGTCGTGCGCCGCAAGCGCGACGCCAGCATCAACATGGCGATGGACCTGGTGAAGCAGGGCAAGGCCACCGCCGTCTACTCGGCGGGCAACTCCGGAGCCGTGATGGCCTCGGCGATCTTCCGGCTGGGCCGGCTCAAGGGGATCGACCGGCCCGCCATCGGCGCCCTGTTCCCCACCAAGGATCCGGAGCAGCAGGTGCTGGTGCTCGACGTGGGCGCCAACATGGACTGCAAGCCCGACTGGCTGCTCCAGTTCGCCCTGCTCGGCAACATCTACAGCCGTGACGTGCTCCAGGTGGCGCGCCCCCGCATCGGTCTGGTGAACATCGGCGAGGAGGAGTGCAAGGGCAACGAGCTGTGCCTGCGCACCCACCAGCTGCTGGCGGCGGAATCCCGCTTCCTGTTCGCGGGGAACTGTGAGGGCCGCGACATCCTCTCCGGAGCGTTCGACGTGGTGGTCTGTGACGGCTTCACCGGCAACGTGCTGCTGAAGTTCCTCGAGAGCGTCGGCAGTGTGCTGCTGGATGTGATCAAGGTGGAATTGCCGCGGGGCCGCCGCGGCAAGGTGGGCTCGGCGTTTCTGATCAACAACCTGCGCCGCATCAAGAAACGCCTCGACCATGCCGAGCACGGCGGAGCACTCCTGCTGGGGGTTGACGGGGTGTGCGTGATCGGCCACGGCAGCAGCAGGGCCCTGTCCGTGCTGAGCGCCCTGCGGCTGGCCCATTCCGCCGCCAACCACCGCGTCATGGACAACCTCCATGCCCTCAGCGAAGCGAGTGACGCAATCGCCTGTGGTTGACTGAGCCAACTTGCGGGCTGATCCCCGTGGCGCTCGGCGTTTCGCTCAGCCAGGCAGGCAACCAGGGCACATCCGCCGCTGGCATGGCCCTGGTGGGCTGTGGCAGCGCCGTCCCCGTGGCCAGCGTCACCAACCAGCAACTCAGCGAGCGGGTCGACACCAGCGATGCGTGGATCCGCTCCCGCACCGGTATCGCCGCCCGGCGGGTCTCCGGCCCCGGGGAACCCCTGAGCCACCTGGCCACCCGGGCGGCGGCCGCGGCGCTGGAGCACGCCGGATGGCGGGCCGAGGAGGTCGACCTGATCCTGCTGGCCACCTCCAGCCCGGATGATCTGTTCGGCACGGCGCCGCTGGTGCAGGGCAACCTGGGGGCCATCCAGGCGGTGGCGTTCGATCTCACCGCCGCCTGCAGCGGCTTCCTGTTTGCCCTGATCACCGCCGGCCAGTACATCGCCGGCGGATCAGTGCGCCGGGCGCTGGTGATCGGCGCTGACCAGCTCAGCCGCTGGGTGGACTGGGACGATCGCAGCACCTGTGTGCTGTTCGGCGACGGGGCCGGGGCTGTGGCCGTCGAGGCCTGTGCCCCCCAGCAGTCGGGCCTGCTCGGCTTCCGCATGCGCTCGGACGGCACCCGCAACAGCTGCCTGACCCTGGCCCAGACCACCCATCAGGAGCCGCTGCTCGGCGACCTCACCACCCAGCGGGGGGGATTCGCCCCGATCCAGATGAACGGGCAGGAGGTCTACAAGTTCGCGGTGCGGGAAGTGCCGGCGATCCTCAGCGAGCTGCTCGAAGCCACCGGCACCCGCGCTGACCAGCTCGACTGGCTGCTGCTGCACCAGGCCAACCAGCGCATCCTCGACGCCGTGGCGGAGCGCTTCGCCGTTCCCAGCGAGCAGGTGCTCAGCAACCTGGCCCACTACGGCAACACCTCGGCCGCCACGATTCCGCTGATGCTCGACGAGGCCGTGCGGGATGGCCGGGTCAGGCCCGGCCATCTGCTCGCCAGCAGCGGCTTCGGCGCTGGCCTCAGCTGGGGCGCGGCCCTGCTCCGCTGGAGCGGCCCCGGGGTCTAGGGGTAGACACCCACGGCCCTAACCTCCTGCCGATGTGATCAGGGGCTGCGGCATGGGCATTGCCTGGGTGTTTCCCGGCCAGGGGTCCCAGAAGGTGGGGATGGCGGCCGGGGTGCTGGAGCTGCCCGGGGCCCGCGAGCGGTTCAGCCTGGCCTCCGATCTGCTGGGCCGGGACCTGCTGGCCATCTGTTCCGGCGAGGCTGACGGGGACCTCAGCGATCTCAACGACACCCGCAACACCCAGCCGGCCCTGTTCGTCGTCGAGAGCCTGCTGGTGGATGGCCTGCGGGCCCAGGGACGCCAGCCGAGCCTGGTGGCGGGCCACAGCCTCGGTGAATTGGTGGCCCTCTACGCCGCCGGCGTCTTCGATGCCGCCACCGGGCTGGAGCTGATGCAGATCCGCAGCGAGCTGATGGCCGCCAGCGGCGGCGGCGCCATGACCGCCGTGATGGGCTTTGAGCGCGGCGAGCTGGAAGCCCTGGTCGCGGCCACCGAAGGGGTGGTGATCGCCAACGACAACAGCAGCGCCCAGGTGGTGCTCTCCGGGACACCGGAGGCCGTCGCCCAGGTCTGTGGCTCCCTGAACTGCAAGCGGGCCATTCCCCTGGCGGTGAGCGGCGCCTTCCACTCACCCTTCATGGCCGAGGCCGCCGCGGCCTTCGCCGCCAGGCTGGAGAGCGTGCCCTTCGCCGAGGCGACGGTGCCCGTGCTCAGCAACACCGACCCCAGCCCGGAACGCAGCGGCACCGTGCTCAGGAACCGGTTGCGCCACCAGATGACCACGGGGGTGCGCTGGCGCGAGATCATGGACCGCTGTGTCGCCGAGGGGATCGACACGGCCGTGGAGATCGGCCCGGGGAATGTGCTGAGCGGCTTGATCCGGCGCAGCTGCCCCGGGGTCACCACCGTCCAGATCGCGACCGCCGCGGATCTGGCGCTGTGAGCCGCTCCGGACTGCGCCCCGGCAGCCGCCCGGTGAATGCCGTGAAGCGGGTGCTCAGACGCCGCAAGCGGGCCGAGCCCCCCGCCCTGATCCGCACGCCGAAGCCCAGCCTCGTGTACCGGCTGATCAGTTATCTGCTGGTGTTCCCGATCTACCGGCTGCTGTTCCGGGGCCGCACCGCCGGGAACGCCAACGTGCCCCGGGAGGGAGCCCTGGTGGTGGTGGCCAACCACGGATCCCATCTGGATCCGCCCCTGCTGGGCCATGCCCTCGGCCGCCCCGTCGCCTTCATGGCGAAGGCCGAGCTGTTCCGGGTGCCCCTGCTGGGCCCGATCATCCGGGCCTGCGGCGCCTACCCGGTCTCCCGCGGGGCCAGTGATCGGGAGGCCATCCGCACCGCCACCGACCGACTGGAAGAGGGCTGGGCCACCGGCGTGTTCCTCGACGGCACGCGCCAGGCCAACGGCCGCGTCAACCAGCCGCTGGCCGGTGCCGCCCTGCTGGCCGCCCGCGCCGGGGTGCCCCTGCTGCCGGTCGCCATCCTCAACAGCCACCGGGCCCTGGGACCTGGGCGCCAGGGGGCCCGTCTGGTGCCGATCCACATCCGCATCGGCACACCCATCCCACCGCCCGCCTCGCGGCGGCGGCCGGATCTGGAAGCCGCGACCCTCGCCTGCCAGCAGCAGATCAACGCCCTGCTGGATCAGGGGCTGATCCCCCCTGGCGCGCTGCCACCGGCAGCAGACTCAGCCGTTCTGCCGCCCAGCGCTTCAGATCCCGACCGCTGAGCACCCAGAGGGCGGCCCGCAACCCATCCCCCCAGACCTTCCGGCGGCTCTCCGGCTGACACAGCGCACCGCAGCCGACCGGTTCCGGGGTGAGATGGATCCCGCGGCTGCCCGCCACGATCCTGCCCACCAGCAGGGCCCGGTCCATGTGGTCGCTGCTCGTGACCAGCAGGGCGTGGCGGATGCGGGCCCGGCGCAGGTCATCGACCAGGGAGGTGAAGTTGGAGAGGGTGTCGTTGGCCCGGTAGTCGAGCTGCACCTGGCCGGGCGGCAGACCCTGGCGCTGCTCGAACAGCCAGTGGGCGTACTCCGGATTGCTGCCGCCGCTCACCACCACCGGCAGGCCGAGCTGCTTGGCGATCCTGGCCGCATGGCGCTCCCGGTCCAGATCGCCTCCGAGCACCAGGATCATCTGGGGGGGAGGGGGGGAGGGCCACCACCAGCCCCGCGACAACCAGATCAGGCTGCCCAGCAGCAGCAGCAGCACCCAGCGCCGCCAGCCGGCCCTGCGGCGGCGGCGACGCGGACCACGGCGGCGGCGCTGGGGGACCGGCGCCAGGCGGCTGGCCGCGGGGGAGCGGCGATGGCGATGCGGTGGTGCCTGCATCAGACGCTCGCCACCGGAGAGGTGGGATAGACCGGCAGCACCGGTTGCCAGGGTCCCGGCAGCCCGTGCCCGTGGGCCAGGGTCGCCAGGTCCAGCAGCTGGCGCACATCCGCCAGGACATCGACGCAGGCGGGGAGCAGTGGAGGCTCGGCCGTGGGGGCCCCGGGGGCGGTGGGGGTCGCCGCGGTCCGGATGGCCTCGATGTCCGGATAGAGCCGCGGTGCACACCACTCGCCCAGGCCCCCCAGCGCCCCCGGATCCGGGCCGTAGAGGCCCGCCACCACCCCCCGACGGGGCAGCTCCTGCACCAGCCAGGCCGGCGCCGGCAAGGCCAGCCGCCTGGCGATCAGCTGAAAGCTCCCCACGCCGTCCAGGGGCACGGCGAGCTGCTGGGCGAGGGTGCGTGCCAGCACCACCGTGAGCCGGGTGGCGGTGAACCCGCCCGGCCCGATGGCGACGGCCAGGCGGACCAGATCCGGCCAGGCCGCCCCAGGAAGGACGGCTTCCACGCAGTCGAGCAGGCCGTTGGAGAGATCCCGTCCCAGCTCGAAGTGCTGCAGGCGATCCGGCTCCGCCCCATCCAGCCGGTGGGCGGCCACCCCGAGCCCCGGACCGGTGCTGTGCAGCGCAAGCAACCAGCTCATCGGGGCATGGCCAGGCCGGGGCGGAGCCGCTGCCAGCGGCCAGGCTCGGGACAGAAGGAGCCGCAGGCCCGCACGTCCCATTCCACCCCGACCCCACCCTCCGGGAGATCCATCACCTGCACGTGGATGCGCGGGGCTTCGGGGCTGAAGTCGGGCTGACCGCAGAGATGGGGCGCACCGTGCTGCTGCTCCACCGCGTGGTAGGCCTGACAGCGGTCGACCCAGCGGCAGTCCACACAGATGCACATCCCGGCCAGGCCGCGCCAGGCGCCCATTGTGGCGGGTGGGCTCCCTGCTGACGAGCTGGCCGAGCGGCTCAGGCAACGCCTTGATCTGCCCACCTGGCCCCTGCCGCTGCATCTGCTGCCCCCCGGCACGGCCCTGGTGGGGGGGGCTGTGCGCGATGGGCTGCTGGGTCGGCTGGCGCTTCAACCGGATCTGGATCTGGTGGTGCCCACCGGGGCCATCCATCTCTGCCGCCGCCTGGCCACCAGCCTCGGCGGCAGCTGCGTGGTGCTCGACCGCACCCATGACATCGCCCGGCTGGTCCTGCGGGGCTGGACGATCGACCTGGCCCGCCAGGACGGTGCAGGCCTGGAGGACGACCTGCGCCGCAGGGACTACACCGCCAACGCCATCGCCCTGCCCCTGGGGGGCCCGGCCAGGCTGGTGGATCCCACCGGCGGGCTGGACGATCTGCGGACAGCCCGGCTGGTGGCGGTGAGCGAAGCCAACCTGCAGGCCGATCCGCTGCGCCTGCTGAGGGGGGTGCGGCTGAGCTGGGAGCTTGGCCTCGAGCTCGAGGTCACCAGCGGCGAATGGATTCGGCGCCATGCCGCCAGCCTCGTCCAGGTGGCCGGTGAACGGGTTCTGACGGAGCTGGAGAAACTGGCTGCCGTCCCCGAGGGCCACGGCGGTCTGATCTGGAGCCTGGAGCAGGGGCTCCTGAGCGGCTGGGGCGCCGACCCGAGCGCCTCGGGCCGGCTGCGGAGCTTCACGCCGGAGCAGGCGACCGCCTGTGGCCTGGCCCCCCTGGAACGGGCCTGGGCGCTGCCCCTGGCCAGGCTGGCCGCCCTGTTGCCGGCGGAAGCCCTGGCCAGGCTGCACAGCAGCCGGCAGCTGCAGCTGCGGAGTGATCGGCTGCGCCGCTGGTGGGAGCGGCTGGAGGGCCGTCCGGACCTGGAACATCTGCCGGAATCCCGGCGTCTCGAGCTCCAGCAGGAGCTGGAGGCCGACCTGCCCGCCCTGCTGCTCCCCCTCCTCCCCGCCGCGGCCCGGGGATATCTCACCCGCTGGCGCCGGCAGGACGACCCGCTGTTCCATCCCATGCCTCCCCTGAACGGCGACCAGCTGCAGCGGGAGCTGGGCCTGGCACCCGGGCGCCAGCTTGGGGACCTGCTCCACCACCTCACCCGTGAGCGCGCCTTCGGCCGGATTCCGGAGGCGGATCCGGCCGGTCGCGCTGTGGCGATCGACACAGCCCGGGCCTGGCTGGGCCGGCGGCGTGATTAACTTTCTGATGCGAAGGCGTGAGTCAGAGGTTTCTCCTCGCCAGCTGAAGTATTCCCTTTCCCCTCCATCCATGAGCATTCGTCTCTACGTCGGCAACCTGCCGCAAACCTTTGATGCCAAGGAGCTCGAAGCTCTGTTCACCGCTGTGGGCGAGGGGGTGCGCTTCAAGGCGGTCAACGACCGGGAAACGGGTGCCTGCCGGGGCTTCGGCTTCGCCAACGTGGATGACCAGAAGCTGGCCGAGGCCGTGATCGCCCAGCTCAACGGCCGCGACTTCGGCGGCAACAGCCTGCGCATCGAGATCTCCGAGCGCAAGGATGCCCGTGGCGGCGCCCAGCCGGATCGCCGCGGGCCCGGCGGCTCCGCTCCGCTGCGCAAGGCCGTCAACAAGGTCGTCCATGCCGACGAGGTCGACAGCCAGGCTCCGGATCCCCGCTGGGCCGGTGAGCTGGCCAAGCTGAAGCAGCTGCTGGACAACCAGAAAGCGGCGGTCTGAGCTGCCCGCCCGGCCACACCGATGGCTCACGGGAGGGAGGGCCATCGGGGGCGCCCCTCCCCCTCGCCGGGGGAGGCGTGGATCGCTCGCCCAGCCGGAACCCCCGTGATCCGATCCCATGACCCTCTACCCCTATCCAGCCGACTGGCTGGGTGCCTACCGCTGGCAGGGTCTGGATGTCAGCTTCATGGCCGCACCGGGCCCCTGCCTGGGCGATGCCGAGCCTGCTGAGGATCCAGGAGATCCCCGGCCCGCTGCCGTGGTCCTGATCCACGGCTTCGGGGCCTGCAAGGAGCACTGGCGCCACAACGTGGCAGCGCTGCGCCGTACACGGGCGGTCTACGCCCTCGATCTGATCGGCTTCGGCGCCAGCAGCAAACCCCGCTCCTGCCTGCCCCACGAACTCCCCGAAGCTGGGAGCCTCTGCTATGGCATCGACCTCTGGGCAGCCCAGGTAGTCGCCTTTCTCACCGCCCAGCAGACCGGCGCGGTGCAGCTGGTGGGCAACTCGATCGGGGGTGTGGTCGCCCTGGCAGCGGCCAGCCGACTGGAGGCGGAAGGCCGGCCCTGCCGGGGCGTGGTCCTGGTCGACTGTGCCCAGCGGGCGCTGGATGAGAAGCGCCTGGCCGAACAACCCACCCTGCTCCGCTGGGCACGCCCCGGGCTCAGAACCCTGGTGCGTCAACGCTGGCTCACCCAGCTGCTGTTTCGATCCCTGGCCAGACCGGGCGTGATCCGCCGGGTGCTGCTCCAGGCCTATCCCTCCGGGGCCAACGTGGATGATCAGCTGGTGGAGCTGCTGCTGCGGCCTGCCCTCCAGCCGGGTGCCAGCGAGGCCTTCCGCGGATTCATCAACCTGTTCGAGGACCGGCTCGCCCCCGATCTGCTGGCCACCCTCTCCACGCCGGTGAGGATGATCTGGGGGCAACAGGACCCCTGGGAACCCATCGCCGAGGCGCGCCGGTGGACGCACTTTCCCTGTGTGCGGGAGTTGCATGAACTGCCCGGCCTGGGCCACTGTCCCCACGACGAAGCGCCGGCGCTGGTGAATCCCCTGCTGGCCAGCGCCCTGGCCGAGGCCGACACGATCAGCTGAGCGGTTTGCTGAACCGAACTGAACTCAACTGAACTGAACTCAACTGAACTGAACTCAACCGAACCGAACCGCCGGGCCTGGGGCCTCGACGGCCGACGAGTCAGCGCACCTGGGCCACCACGAAGCTCAGGGGAAGATCGAGCAGCTTGCCGCTCCGGGGCACGAAGGCCCGTTTGTTGAAGACGTCGTAGTCGTGCTGTTCGATCACATCGAGGATGCCGCGATAGAGGCGCAACGAGGCCCAGACGGGCCAGCGGGCATCCGGAGCCAGCCAGCGCACACCCTCCTCAGCGCGGGCGAACCACCGGCGGGCGCGCTCCACCTGGAAACGCATCAGGGCACGCCAGTTGTCATTCAGCAGACCCGCCATCAACGCATCCTCGCCGTAATCGAAACGGGCCAGGTCTTCCTGGGGCAGGTAGATGCGCCCGCGGCTGCGGTCCTCCCCCACGTCCCGAAGGATGTTGGTGAGCTGGTTGGCGATCCCGAGGGCAACGGCGGCATCGGAGGTGTCCGGCGCGTCGCTCCAGGGGGCGGATGTGTAAGCCGCGTCCCGCCCCATGACTTCCTGCGTCATCAGACCCACGGTGCCTGCCACCCGGTAGCAGTAGAGCGCCAGCTCCTTGAAGGTGCCGTAGCGGTGCTGACGCAGATCCATGCGCTGCCCCTCGATCATGTCGAGGTAGGGCTGCAGCGGCTGGGGGTAGCGCTGCAGTGTGTCCTGCATGACCAGATCGAGACCATCGCGGACCACCCCGTCGAAGAGGTCCCGGGTGCGCCGTTCCCACTGGTCGAGCCGGGCAGCCAGCTCCTCCACCGGCCGGGCCTGGGCCTCGGCACTGTCCATCAGCTCATCGGTCCGGCGACACCAGACATAGATGGCCCAGATCGCCCGGCGCTTGGCCGGTGGCATCAGCAGCGTGCCGAGATAGAAGGTCTTGGCCCACTGGGCGGTCTCCTGCCGGCATTGCTCGTAGGCCTGGTCGAGGCTGGGCAGCACGACGGGGTGACCGGGGCGTTGGCCATGCTGGCAGAGCAGGGTGTCCATCATCCAGACACCTGGCTCAGCGGGGCCGGACCGCTGGGGCCTCGGCGGGATCCATCGCTCGAACGGTGGGGCGGGATTCGGTGGGGACGGATGACGATGGCGCTGTCCTGGGGGTGACGTTGGCTGGCCGGGTGTCGAGCCCCCGAGGGAGCCCCCACGCCGTGGCTGGAGTGCCATCCTGACCCAGATCCAGAGGCTCAAGCGCCTGAGCTGGGCCAGGGGAGTGGAGACAGGGGAGGAGCGGGAGGCGGGCCGGGATCAGCCGGCCGGGGTGAGCACCAGCTCGGCCGGGGTGGGTCCGAGCCGCTCCGCTGCCGCGGCCACCGCCTTGGCGCACTGCTTGCCACTCAGCACAGCCCCCTCCATCGACGCCAGGTAGCGCTGCATCGTGTAGTCACCGGCCAGGAAGAAGTTGGCGATCGGTGAGGTCTGATCCGGCCGCAGTTGCTGGCAGCCGGGCACGGTCTTGTAGACCGAGAGGGGTGTCTTGACGACGATGGCCTTGCGCAGCTGGGCCTGATCCTCCCCGGTGAAATGCATCGGGAAGAGGCGCTTGAGTTCCTCCAGGGTGGCCGCCACGATCTCGTCATCGGATCGGCCGATCCAGTCCTTGGCCGGGGCGAACACCAGTTCGAGCATGGAACGCTCGGGATCGTGGTATTCGCGGCAGGTGTTGCTCATGTCGGCATAGACGCTGAGCAGGGGACTGCGGCTGAACAGGAGGTGGTCGATGTCGGTGAGCTTGCGATCAAACCACAGGTGGATGTTGATCACCGGTACGCCGTTGAGACCCTCGAGCTTCTGGAAGTAGGGCATGGACTTCCAGGGCTGGGGCAGCAGTCGCTTGAAGGGGTCAACCGGCAAGGCGCTGACGTAGGCATCGGCGTTCAGGGTGAATCCCTCCTTGCCCTTGATGCCACCGATGCGGAAGCCGCGCACGGTGCCGTCGGCGTTGAGCTCGATCTCGCGCAGGGGAGCCTCGAGGTGCACCTCACCGCCACGGGCGGTGACGTAGTCGACGATCGGCTGGCACAACCGCTGGGGCGGGTTGCCGTCGAGGAAGGCCATCTTGGAGCCGTCCGCCTCCTGCAGGAAGCGGTTGAGGGCCGTCAGCAGGACGGTGCTGGAAATCTCGTCGGGATCGATGAAGTTGAGGGCCTTGGCCATGGCGATGAACACCTCGTCGTTCACCCGCTCCGGGATGTTGTGGAGACGCAGCCATTCGGTCCAGGAGTACTGGTCGCACTCCTCCACGTACTGCTGGCCGCGCAGCATGGCAGGCACCAGACCCAGTCCGAAGGCGATCTTCTCCGGCCAGGTCAACATGTCGTTGTTGCCCAGGATCGCCGCCACGCCATTGAAGGGGGCCGGCAGGTCGGGGAAATCGAAGCGGCTGTAGGTGCCGGGATGGTCCTTCTGGTTGAAGATCATCGAGTGGCTCTTCCACTGCAGCCGGTCCTCGATGCCCAGCTCCTTGAACAGCTGGCGCATGTTGCGGTAGGCACCGAAGAAGATGTGCAGGCCGGTCTCGTACCAGTCACCCTCCTCGTCCTGCCAGGCGGCGACCTTGCCGCCGAGCACGTCCCGCGCTTCGACCACCACCGGGGTATGACCGGCGTCGCACAGGTACTTGGCACAGGCCAGTCCGGCCAGTCCGGCACCGGCGATCGCGACGCGCATGGCCACTCTGAAAAGGAAAGGCAACCTTAAAGCTGGCCTCCCCATCGGCGCGAGGGGAGCCGGCCGCGGGGCTACCGCCGGCTGGTTCCGCTGTGCTGTTCCTAAAGTCCCGGTGACGGGTGATCTCCACGCCAAACCATGGCTGACTCCAGCGCTGCTGCGACCCTTCTCAAGTCCACCACCCGCCACGTGCGCCTGTTCACCGCCCGGGTGGAGGGTGCCGAGCTGGTCCCCGACCGCGACCAGCTCACCATGGACATCGATCCCGACAACGAATTCCTCTGGGACCAGCCGGTTCTGGAGAAGGTTCAGCAGCGCTTCCAGGACCTGGTGAACGCCCATGCCGGAGCGGACCTCAGCGAGTACAACCTGCGCCGCATCGGCTCGGAACTGGAAGGCCTGATCCGGGAACTGCTGCAGGCGGGTGAGCTTCGCTACAACCCGGACTGCCGCGTGCTCAATTACTCCATGGGCCTGCCCCGGACCCCGGAAACCCTGTGAGCCGTTCGCGCAGTCCCTACGACGACCCCCGCCCCAGCGGCTACCGGGGTGGGCGCGGCCGCTCCGAGACCGGCTACGACCGGGGCGACGACGGCCGTTCGGAGCGCTACAGCCGTGCGGAGGGCTATGGCCGCTATGCCGAGCCCCCCCGCCGCCGGGGGGGACCCGGCGGCGGGGGCCCGACTGATCCCGGCGGACCGGGAGGGCCGATCTCCTTCAACATCGGCACCCTGGCCATCCTGGCCGGCGTGCTGGTGGTGGGCATCGGCATCGGCACCGCCATCTCGAGCACCACCCAGGGCAACCAGGGCAACATCGCCAGCTCCCAGCAGCTGGACATGGCCGTGCCAGACCCCGAGTTCTGCCGGCAGTGGGGGGCGAGCGCCTTCGTGATGGACATCGAGCTCTACACCACGATGAACCCCAGTTCCAGCTTCGTGACCCAGCCCTCCCTCAAGCCGGGCTGCGTGATCCGCCGCGAGAACTGGAGTGTGCTGCAGCAGCAGGGCGCGGTCACCTCCGAACAGATGCGCCAGTGCAAGCAGCGCATGAACACCTTTGCCTACATCGGCTCGGTGAAGGACAAACCGATCGTGCGCTGCGTCTACCAGACGGACATCACCGAGAACAAGTTCATCACCAAGGGCATCGCCGACGACAGCGTGGGCATCACCCCCGAGGCCGACCAGTTCTGAGCTGGATCCTCCCAGGACCGTGATCGCTGGTGACCCTGCCGATGGGGGTGCCGGGAGGAGGTGCCGACAGACCCTCAGCGCTGGGGGTTCTCCACAGGGGCGGGCGGGGCTTCCGCCGCGGCTTGCTGCAGGGGACGGCGCAGCGGACTGTCGGGGCTGGCGAAGACCGGCAGCACCTCGCGCCGGAAGGCATCGGACGCCCGTGAGCAGTAGCGGGCCGGATGGCTGATCAGCTTCAGCTGACGGCGCACCAGCAGATCGGCCACCTGGGGGCGGTGCAGGCTGCCGGCAGCGAGCTCCCGCTCGATCGAGACCACCGGCAGGAAGGCGGCGCCCAGGCCGGACTGCACGGCATTCTTGATCGCCTCGAAGGAGTTGAGCTCCATCTCGATCTTGAGCCTGCCCAGGTCCAGCCCGGAGCGGGCCAGCAGCTG
Organism: Aphanothece stagnina RSMan2012; assembly: GCF_046764815.1. NCBI lineage: Bacteria > Bacillati > Cyanobacteriota > Cyanophyceae > Chroococcales > Aphanothecaceae > Aphanothece > Aphanothece stagnina. The sequence goes on along the minus strand of NZ_JBKOUC010000008.1, from coordinate 103,327 downwards.
GTCGACCATCTTGCGCGTGGTCGACTGGGCATCCAGGCAGACGAAGGAGAGGCGGTAGAGGTCCTCCTTGGTGAGTTCAGCCAGGCGGGCCAGGGGATGCTTGGTGGGGAGCACCAGAGCCAGCTCGTCACTGGCATAGGGCACCACCTGCAGCAGCTCGGCCAGCTCAGGTGGCAGCTCCCCGCCGATGATGGCCAGATCCAGTTGACCGTTGGCGACGCTCCAGCTGGTGCGGCGGGTGCTGTGCACCTGGAGCTGCACGGCCACATCCGGGTACTTCTGCCGGAACAGACCGATCATCCGGGGCATCAGATAGGTGCCCGTGGTCTGACTGGCCCCCACGAGCAGCGAGCCCCCCTTGAGATTGTGGAGGTCCTCAAGGGCGCGACAGGCCTCCTGGCACTGGCTCAGGATCCGATCGCAGTAGCTCAGCAGCAGGTGGCCGGCCTCGGTGAGCTGGGCCTTGCGGCCACCGCGGTCGAACAGGGAGACACTGAGCTGCTTCTCCAGGTTCTGGATCTGCAGGCTGACGGCGGGCTGGGTGACGTAGAGGCTGTCGGCAGCCTTCTTGAAACTCCCTTCGCTGGCGATCGCCCGCAGGATCCGCAGCTGGTCAAGGGTGAAGGGCAGATCTGCCATAGGGCCCGCTGGCCAGCACCGGGGTGCAAGCCCAGACTCTAGGGGGACCGGCCGGGGCCAGAATCCGGTGCTTCACAACTTCGTTCTGGCCTTGCCCTCCGGCTCCCTCCACCACAGCAGCTGGGTGATGCTCGGCCTGCTGCTGGCCTTCGCCGTGGTTCACAGCGGTGGTGCCTCCCTGCGGTCCTGGGGGGCCGCGCGCCTCGGCGAGCGGGCCTGGCGGCTCCTGTTCGCCGGCATCAGCATCCCCGCGGCCATCGTGGTGATCGGCTATTTCCTCGCCCACCGGTACGACGGCATCCGGCTCTGGAACCTGCAGGAGCAGGGCTGGATCGTGCCCGTGGTGTGGGTGGGCACGGCCATCAGCTTCCTGTTCCTCTATCCGGCCACCTACAACCTGCTCGAGATTCCAGCGGTGCTGAAACCCCAGGTGCGTCTGTACGCCACGGGCATCATCCGGATCAGCCGCCATCCCCAGGCGGTGGGGCAGGTGCTCTGGTGTGCGACCCACCTGCTCTGGATCGGCAGCAGCTTCATGGTCGTCACCAGCGCCGGCCTGATCGCCCACCACCTCTTCGCCGTGTGGAACGGCGATCGGCGCCTGGCCAACCGCTTCGGCCAGGCCTTCGAGGAACTGCGGGCCAGCACCTCGGTGCTGCCGTTCCGGGCCGTGCTCGACGGCCGCCAGCAGCTCGTCGCCAGCGAGTTTCTCAGGCCCGCCCAGCTGGGCATCGCCATCGCCGTGGGGGTGTTCTGGTGGGCCCACCGCTACATCGGTCTCGCCGCCACCACCTTCTCCCGCACGGCCCTGGCCCACTGGCTGGGGTAGGCCTGCTGGCTGGGTGAGCCCTGCTGGCAATTCCCCATCTGGGACAGGGGGGATGGGTGGATCTGCCTACACTCGGCCCAGCCCGCCCCTGCCGGATGCCCTCAACCGCTGAACTCGCCTGGTTGATCCCGGTGCTGCCCCTGGCGGGGGCCTGTCTGGTGGGCCTGGGGCTCATCAGCTTCAACCGCACCGTCAACCGCCTGCGCAAACCCGTGGCGCTGCTGCTGATCAGCTGCGTCGGCGCCGCCGCGGTGCTGAGCTACGCGGTGCTGTTCCAGCAGCTGGCAGGGGCCGGGCCCACCGAGGTGCTGTTCAACTGGGCCAGCGCCGGCAGCTTCAACCTGCAGATGGGCTTCCGTGTCGATGCCCTCGGCGCCGTGATGCTGGCCCTGGTCACCACCATTGCCCTGCTGGTGATGGTGTACTCCGATGGCTACATGGCCCACGACAAGGGCTACGTGCGCTTCTTCACCTACCTGGCCCTGTTCAGCAGTTCGATGCTGGGCCTGGTGATCAGCCCCAACCTGCTCGAGATCTACGTCTTCTGGGAGCTGGTGGGCATGTGTTCCTACCTGCTGGTGGGCTTCTGGTACGACCGCGACGGCGCCGCCAATGCCGCCCAGAAGGCCTTCGTGGTGAACCGGGTCGGCGACTTCGGCCTGCTGCTGGGCATCCTGGGGCTGTTCTGGGCCACGGGCAGCTTCGGCTTCGAGGAGATCGGCACCAGGCTCAGCGAGGCCGTGGCCGGCGGCAGCCTCAGCAGCACCGTGGCCGTGATCCTCTGCCTGCTGGTGTTCATGGGGCCGATGGCCAAATCGGCCCAGTTCCCCCTTCACGTCTGGCTTCCCGACGCCATGGAGGGGCCCACGCCGATCTCCGCCCTGATCCATGCGGCCACGATGGTGGCGGCCGGGGTGTTCCTTGTGGCGCGGCTGCAGCCGGTCTATGAGCCCTTCGCGGCGGTGCAGCTCACGATCGCGGTGATCGGCACGATCACCCTCTTCCTGGGGGCCTCGATCGCCCTCACCCAGATGGACCTCAAGAAGGGTCTGGCCTACAGCACCGTCAGCCAGCTCGGCTACATGATGCTGGCGATGGGCTGCGGCGCCCCGGTGGCCGGCATGTTCCACCTGGTGACCCATGCCTTCTTCAAGGCCATGCTCTTCCTCGGCTCCGGCTCGGTGATCCACGCCATGGAGGAGGTGGTGGGCCACGAACCCGTCCTGGCCCAGGACATGCGGCTGATGGGAGGTCTGCGGCGTTACATGCCCGTGACCAGCGCCACCTTCCTGATCGGCTGCGTGGCGATCAGCGGCATCCCGCCCCTGGCCGGCTTCTGGAGCAAGGACGAGATTCTCGGCCAGGCTTTCGGGTCCTTCCCCGTGCTCTGGGCCGCCGGCTTCGTCACCGCCGGCATGACCGCGTTCTACATGTTCCGGCTCTATTTCCTCACCTTCGAGGGCGAGTTCCGCGGCAACGACCAGGCCATCCAGGCCGAACTTCTGGCGTCCGCCGGCAAGGTCGGCGGGGACGACCAGGGCGACGAGCATGCCCACGGCCACGCCGACCATCCGCACGAGTCCGGCTGGCAGATGGCCATGCCCCTGGCGGTGCTCGCCGTTCCCTCCGTGCTGATCGGGCTGCTGGGCACCCCCTGGAACAGCCGCTTCGCCGCGCTGCTCGATCCGGCCGAAGCGGCCCACATGGCCAAGCATTTCAGCTGGTCCGAGTTCCTGCCCCTCGCCGGAGCCTCCGTGGCGATCTCCGTGGCCGGCATCAGCCTCGCCGTGATGGCCTATGCCCTCCACCGGATCGACCTGGGCGCGGCGGTGGCGGGACGGTTCCCCACCCTGAACGCCTTCCTGGCGAACAAGTGGTATCTCGATGCCATCAACGACAAGCTCTTCGTGCAGGGCAGCCGCAAGCTGGCCCGCTCGGTGCTCGAGGTGGACTCGAAGGTGGTCGATGGCGTCGTCAACCTCACCGGCCTGGTGACCCTCGGCAGCGGCGAAGGCCTCAAGTACTTCGAGACCGGTCGCGCCCAGTTCTATGCCCTGATCGTGTTCGGCGGCGTGATCGCCCTGGTGGTGCTCTTCGGCTCGCTGGGGTGAGCCCTACGGACTGTGTGCCTCCCCCCACCGTAAGAGTGTTTACCTAGCGGGGATTTCTACACTCCGGCCAACGGAGCCTCTTGGATTCAGTGCCTTTCCCCTGGCTGAGCGCCGCGATCCTCTTCCCGATCGGTGCGGCCCTGCTCATCCCCTTCGTGCCCGACAAGGGCGATGGCAAGCAGGTGCGTTGGTACGCCCTCGGGATCGCCCTGGTCACCTTCCTGTTCACCGTCGGCGGGTACCTCAACGGCTACGACCCCTCCGTGGAGGGACTGCAGCTGGTGGAGCGGGTGACATGGCTGCCGGATCTGGGCCTGGCCTGGTCGGTGGGCGCCGATGGCCTCTCGATGCCCCTGATCCTGCTCACCAGCTTCATCACGGCCCTGGCGGCCCTGGCGGCCTGGCCGGTGAGCTTCAAGCCGAAGCTGTTCTATTTCCTGCTGCTGGCCATGGACGGCGGCCAGATCGCCGTGTTCGCCGTGCAGGACATGCTGCTCTTCTTCCTGGCCTGGGAGCTGGAGCTGATCCCGGTGTATCTGCTGCTGGCCATCTGGGGCGGCAAGAAACGGCAGTACGCCGCCACCAAATTCATCCTCTACACGGCCGGCAGCTCGCTGTTCATCCTGATCGTGGGCCTGGCGATGGCCTTCTACGGGGGTGACACGAGCTTCGAATACACGGCCCTGATGGCCAAGGAGTTCGGCACCAGGTTCCAGGTGATCTGCTACGCCGGCCTGCTGATCGCCTTCGGCGTGAAGCTGCCGATCGTTCCCCTCCACACCTGGCTGCCGGACGCCCACGGAGAAGCCACGGCGCCGGTGCACATGCTGCTGGCCGGCATCCTGCTGAAGATGGGCGGCTACGCGCTGCTGCGCTTCAACGTGCAGCTGCTGCCGGAAGCCCACGCCCAGTTCGCCCCCCTGCTGGTGGTGCTCGGGGTGGTGAACATCATCTACGCCGCCCTCACCTCCTTCGCCCAGCGCAACCTCAAGCGCAAGATTGCCTACAGCTCGATCAGCCACATGGGCTTCGTGCTGATCGGCATCGGCAGCTTCAGCGACCTGGGCACCAGCGGCGCCATGCTCCAGATGATCAGCCATGGCCTGATCGGCGCCAGCCTGTTCTTCCTGGTGGGCGCGACCTACGACCGCACCCACACCCTGCAGCTCGATGAGATGGGGGGCGTGGGCCAGAAGATGCGCAAGATGTTCGCCCTCTGGACCATCTGCTCGCTGGCCTCCCTGGCCCTGCCCGGCATGAGCGGCTTCGTGAGCGAGCTGATGGTGTTCGTGGGCTTCGTCACCAGCGAGGCCTACACCCTCAGCTTCCGGGTGGTGATGGCGATCCTGGCCGCCGTTGGGGTGATCCTCACACCGATCTACCTGCTCTCGATGCTGCGGGAGATCTTCTTCGGCAAGGAGAACGCCGAACTGGCCTCCCACACCCATCTGGTCGATGCCGAACCCCGCGAGATCTACGTGATCAGCTGCCTGCTCGTGCCGATCGTGGGCATCGGCCTCTACCCCCGGATCATGACCGACAGCTACCGCGCCTCGATCGAGGCCCTGGTTCAGCGGGAGACCACCGCCATGGCCCGGGTGATCAACCCACCGGCCGGAGACCTGATCCGTCAGCCCCTGCTCAGCGCCCCGGCCCTCCCCGTCTGAATCCCGATCGCTGGGCGTGGTGCTCGGCCTTGCCGCAGCCGTAACAGAACCCTGCGGATGGCGGCCCCGATCGACGTCCCAGCGCCCTTCTGCCTACGCTCCTGATCCCTGTGCTGGGGTGCCCCTGATGAAACAGCTGAACTTCCTGCTGATCTTCAGCTTCGGTCTCGCCACGGTGATGTTCACCCTGGAGAACACCGCCCCCACGACCGTGCACTTCCTGCCCGGCCTGAGCGCCACCATGCCCCTGGCGGCCCTGCTGCTCGTGGTGGGCGGTGTGGGAGCGACCGCGGCCTGGGTGTTCGCGGTCTGGACCGGTGTGGTGCGCAAGGTGGAGGCCATCCAGAACCAGAGCGACTACGACGCCCAGCAGGTTCGGATCCAGGAACTCGAGAACGACCTGCAGCGCTACCGCGCCACCGTGGATGCCCAGCTCGGTCTGCTGCCGGCGGCGGGTCAGAGTTCAGCCCAGCCGCGACCGGACGACAGCGGGTCCGTGATCGTCGAAGACGCCGATGCCGTTCCGAGCTGAGCGGCTGCTCCCAGCAAGCCGCGCCATGGCCACCCGAGGGATGTCCCATCATCGGTGGGATATGCGATCGAGACTGGTGGCCGCGGATTGAGACCGCGGATTGAGAGTGGTGGCCACGGGCCGTCACCGTTACTTTGACCCTACGGATCCTTGGAGCGTTCGGGAAGGATTGGCTGAAGCGGGCGCCAGGCTGGCCATCCGGTTGCTGCAGGATGCAGCGGAGCGGGGGGATCTCGACCCCTGGGACGTCGATGTGATCGCCGTGATCGACGGGTTCCTGGATCAGTTGCGTCAGCGCATCACGGTGCCGCGGCTGGTGGCAGAGGCCCGGCCGGGCAGGGGCGGAAGCTACGAACAGGATCTGGCGGAGGCCAGCGAGGCCTTCCTGGCCGCGTCCGTGCTGGTGAGCCTGAAGGCGGAGGTGCTCGAGGCCAGCACCTTCCCCCCGGAGGTCGCCCTGGAGGACGCCGAGGAGTTCGGTTTCGAGGCTGACGGCCAGGGCTGGCTGATCGGAACGGCGCTGGAACTGCCACGGCGCCCCGAACGGCACCTCTGGCGACGGCCCGTCGCCCCACCGCCGCTGCAACGCCCGGTCACCCTGGGGGAACTGATCCGCCAGCTCGAGGACATCGCCGAACGGCTCGAGCAGGAGGAAGGGCGCCGACAGGTGCGCCAGCGCCCCCGCCGCTACAGCGACCGGGCGGCCATCGAGCAGGTGGCGACCCTGGCGCACCGGGAGAAGCTTCCGGAAACCACGGCGGCCCTCAGCCAGTTCCTGCTCAGCTGGGATCCGGCCCAGGACTGGGTGGGTTTCGAAGGTCTGGTGGAGGCCTGGGCCGTCACCGTCGAGACACGGCAGGCGGAGGCGGACCTGGATCGCGATCGCGTCGGGGTCTTCTGGGCCCTGCTGTTTCTCTGCCACCAGGGCAAGGTGGAGCTGGAGCAGCCGGGCGGCCTGTTCGGCCCCCTCAGCCTGCGGCGTCTGCTCGACAGCGGCGAAAGCCGTCAGCTGCCCCTGGTGGCCACGGCGGGGTCAGCTCCCCTAGCGGCCGTCGAACGGCTTGCCGCCTGAGTTGGCGCCTAGGCTGGAGGCTCCGACCAATGTGAGTAAACGCCGATGAAGGCGATGATCCTGGCGGCCGGGAAGGGTACGCGGGTGCGTCCGATCACGCACACCATCCCCAAGCCGATGATCCCGATCCTGCAGAAACCCGTGATGGAGTTTCTGCTCGAGCTGCTCCGCCAGCATGGATTCACCGAGGTCATGGTGAATGTGTCCCACCTGGCCGAGGAGATCGAGAACTATTTTCGGGATGGTCAGCGCTTCGGTGTCGAGATCGCCTACAGCTTCGAAGGCCGGATCGAGGATGGTGAGCTGATCGGCGATGCCCTCGGCTCCGCCGGGGGCCTGAAGAAGATCCAGAACTTCCAACCCTTCTTCGACGACACCTTCGTGGTGCTGTGCGGGGATGCCCTGATCGACCTGGATCTCACCGAGGCCGTGCGGCGCCACCGCGAGAAGGGCGCCATGGCGAGCCTGGTCACCAAGCGGGTTCCCAGCGATCAGGTCAGCAGCTACGGGGTCGTGGTGACCGACCCGGAAGGGCGGGTGCTCTCGTTCCAGGAGAAGCCGGCGGTGACCGAAGCCGCCAGCGACATGATCAACACGGGCATCTACATCTTCGAGCCGGAGGTGCTGGATTTCATCCCGAGCGGTCAGCCGTTCGACATCGGCTCGGATCTGTTTCCGAAGCTGGTGGCCGCCGGGGCACCGTTCTATGCGCTGCCGATGGAGTTCGAGTGGGTGGACATCGGCAAGGTGCCGGACTACTGGCAGGCGATCCGCAGCGTGCTGCAGGGTCAGGTGCGCCAGGTGCAGATCCCTGGCAAGGAGGTGAGGCCCGGCATCTACACGGGTCTGAACGTCGCCGCCAACTGGGACAAGATCCACGTGGAAGGGCCGATCTACGTGGGGGGGATGACCCGGATCGAGGACGGCGCCACGATCATCGGACCCGCGATGATCGGCCCGAGCTGCCTGATCGGGGAAGGGGCCACGATCGACAACTCGATCATCTTTGATTACTCCCGGATCGGCCCCGGGGTGCGCCTGGTGGAAAAGCTGGTGTTCGGCCGTTACTGCGTGGACCGCAACGGCGACCACTTCGATCTCCAGGAAGCCGCCCTCGACTGGTTGATCACCGACGTGCGGCGGCAGGACATCGTGGCACCGTCCCCCCAGCAGAAGGCGATGGCCGAACTGCTCGGCAGCGACCTGAGCCTCAGCCAGCCAGGCTCCTAGGCCGGAGCTGGGGCTCGGCTGGGACAACCCCGGCCGCGCGCAGGATCTGGGGGATGCGCTCCTCCGCCTTGATCGCCATGAGGTGCACCCCCTGGGCCACCTCCAGGTAGCGGGCCACCTGCTCGGCCGCGATCGCCACCCCTTCCCGCGCCGGGTCCGCAGCGGCCGCGAGACGGTCGATCAGGGCCTGGGGAATGTTGGCCCCGGGCACCACCCGGTTGATGAACGCCGCGTTCCTGGCCGACTTCAGCAGAAACACCCCGGCCAGAACCGGCAGGTCCAGGGGGGCGGCGATCTCCTCCACAAAGCGGCGCAGGGCCTCCGCGTCGGTGACCATCTGGGTCTGCACGAAGCGTGCGCCGGCCTGCTGCTTGCGGCGCAGCCGGGCCTTGAGACCACTCCAGCTCGAACTCTGGGGATCGGCCGCAGCACCGGCGAAGAATGCCGTGCCGCCATCGGGCAGGGAGCCCTGCACGGGATCCTCGCCCTGGTTGAGCTGACGCACCAGCTGCAGCAGCCGCACCGCCTCGAACTCGTTGACCGGGCGGGCGCCGGGCTGGTCGCCGGCCCTCACCGGATCGCCCGTGAGACAGAGGAGATTGCGCAGACCGAGGGCATGGGCGCCGAGCAGATCGGCCTGCAGGGCAATGCGGTTGCGGTCGCGGCAGGCCATCTGCAGCACCGGTTCGACGCCCTCGTCCAGCAGCAGCCTGCACACCGCCAGGCTGCACATGCGCATGACGGCTCTGCTGCCGTCGGTGACATTGACGGCATGGACCCAGCCGCGCAGGGCTCGTGCCGCCTCCAGGGTGCGGGCAGGATCTCCGCCCCGGGGCGGGGTCACCTCGGCGGTGATGGCCGGTCTTCCACTGGCCAGAACCTGTTGGAGCAGCAAGCCGACCCTTCCCGTGTCAGGCCCCATCATGCGGCAAGGCCCTGCATAGAGTGGAGAGACCCCGAGGGGCCAGGCCGATGGTCAGAGAGCTCCATGCCCATGAGCCGCCGGAGCGCCATCTGTCCGAGCGGGAAATCGAGATCATCGGCTTGGTCGCCGAGGGGCTCACCAACCAGGAGATTGCTGAATCGCTCACGATCAGCAAGCGCACGGTGGACAACCACGTCAGCAACATCTTCACCAAAACGGGCGCGAAGAACCGCGTGGCCCTGCTGAACTGGGCGATGGACCACGGCAAGATCTGCCGGGATGGGTTCAACTGCTGTGCGCTGGATCCCGCCCTCAAGCGGGAGCATCCACACCAGCGCTAGACGCGGAAGGGAGTCGGCTGAGCCAGCGCCTGAACCGCGACCGTGAGACTCTCGAGGCTGTAGGAGCCCTCGCTGAGTTCGAAGAGTTCGGCATAGGCCAGGCAATCCTGACTGTCACGCCCTGCGAAGCGGAGGACGCCCTGGCTGTCGTAGAGGCCGGTCAAACCCCGCTCCTTAAGGATTTCCTCAGATTGTATCGGATGTGACGTCCGCCTCCCCCAACCAGGCGAGGAGGGACTGGCGACGTTCGACGCTCCAGCGGCTCAGCGGCTCCCGGGCCAGGGCGGCATTGCTGAGTTCCGGACGCCCCGTGACCTCGTGGACGCACCAGGAGGGAAGCGGCACAGGCTGCTCCGCCGAGGCCAGTTCCACCTCTGCGAGAACCAGCGGGGCGTTCTCCCCCTCAAACACATCCAGCACCCAGTCGCCACCGGGCAGTTCAAGCCCATGGCGCCACTTGGCGAGGCGATGGGGCGCCAGCGCCATCAGCGCCGCCGCATCCTCCAGGGGGATGGCATACTCGAATTCCTGGCGCACCAGGCCGTCGCGGCCCCCGGGGGCCGGGGCCTTGAGGGTCAGCCAGGCCTGGCCACCCGGCTCCCCATCGGCCTGGAGCGCTTGGGCTCGATCGGAGCGGCGCACCCGCACGGTGAGGCCGTCCCGAGACCCCACCAGGTAGGCCTGCTCGAGGTGGGCACGCCAGCCCACGTGCTGGCGCCAGCCCTCGCCCCGCACCAGGAAGCGGCGCTCGATCTCCAGGCCCACAGGCTCATCCCGGCAAGACTCGACTCAATTGTGCGACGGCTCGGCGGCGATCAGGCTGCCGGCCCAGTGGAGCTTGTGGGTGAGGGTGCGGTAGTAGGAGGGGCTGTGCTCCAGGGCCACCATCAGGGCCGGATGACCGGAACGCCGGACCAGGGCCCGATCACCGGGCTCCAGCGTGGTGGCATGGGCACCGTCCTTCCAGAGCTTCACCCGCCGGCTCGACTCGCCGAGGGGCCAGACCGAGAGCTGGGCCCGGGGCGGCACCACCACCGCCCGACTGGAGAGGCTGATCGGACAGATCGGGTTGACCACGATCGCCTCGATCCCCGGATGGAGGATCGGGCCTCCGGCCGCCATGGCGTAACCGGTGGAGCCGGTGGGGGTGGCGATGATCAGGCCATCACCGCGGTACTGGTCGACCACTTCGCCATCGATCTCCAGTTCGAGCACGCAGGTGGGCGAGAGTTCCTCGAGACCCGGGCGGAAGTAGAAGTCGTTGAGCGCCAGGTGTTCGGGATCCGCGGAATCCTCCACCCCATCGCCGCGATCGATGCGGGCCTCGAGCATCATCCGGCTCTCGAGGGCGAAGCGATCATCCCGCAACCGCTGCCAGAGGCTGCGGTCATCCTCGAGGCTGCTGCCGCGGGGTGGGGCCTCACCGCTGAGCCTCAGCAGGCGACGGTCGTGGGTGAGGAAGCCGAGATGCCCGCCGACGTTGAAACAGAGGATGGGAACACCCAGGGGGGCCAGGTGACGGGCCGCCCCGAGCACGGTGCCATCGCCGCCGAGCACGATCGCCAGGTCGGGAAGCTCCGCCTCGGTGGCGAGAAGTCCCGGATAGGGATCGGCGGCCAGCCCACTGGTGGCGGTCACGACCACCACCCCCTGGGAGCGCAGATCCGCGGCACAGCGGCTGCCCTGCCGCTGGGCGGCCTGGCTGCCTGAGCGTGCGATCAGCCAGACCCGCTCCAGGCGCATCGAATCGACGCCCTACCAGCGGAGCAGGTTGAAGCGCTCCATGTCGACCGTTTCGCGGTTGCGGTACAGGGAGAGCAGGATGGCCAGACCCACGGCCGCCTCGGCCGCCGCCACGGTGATCACGAAGATGGCGAACACCTGGCCGCGAATGAGCTGGCCATCCAGATAGCTGGAGAAGGCCATCAGGTTGATGTTCACGGCATTCAGCATCAGCTCGATGCTCATCAGCACCCGTACGGCGTTGCGGCTGTTGATCAGGCCCCAGACCCCGCTGCAGAACAGCACCGCCGCCAGCACCAGGTAGGCCTGCAGAGGGATGGCGGAGGGAAGGTCGAGGTCCATGACGTCAGCGAGGGGGATGGCAGCAAGGCGGAGGGGGACAGGGGATCAGGCACGGTGGCCCGGCTGATCAACGGGCCGTCTTGTCGATCAGGAGGGGGGTGCGGGCCTTCTCGATCAGCCCCTGATCCACGGCCTCGCCGGTGACGATGTCGGAGCTGAAGACATCCCGGCGGGCCAGCACAATGGCGCCGATCATGGCCATGAGCAGCAGCACCGAAGCGAGCTCGAAGGGCAGGAGATAGTCGGAGAAGAGGTGTTCACCGATGCGGATGGTGGCCTCCTCGCCGATCGGCATCGGCCCGGGCAGGGCCCAGGGCGTGGTGAAGGCCACCCGGATCAGCAGAACGAACAGCCCACCGCAGACCAGGCCGGAAAGCAGGCGACGGACAGCCAGGCCGGGAATGGCGGAGAGGTCCTCGCGCTTGTTCACGAGCATGATCGCGAACAGGATCAGCACGTTGACCGCACCCACGTAGACCAGCACCTGGGCCGCGGCCACGAAGCTGGCATTGAGCATCAGGTACAGGCCGGCGACGGAGAGGAACACCCCGGCAAGCAGGAAGGCCGAATAGACGATGTTGGGGAGCAGCACCACCCCCAGCGCTCCGAGCACCAGGGTGGTGGAGAGCACGGCAAAGCAGATCTGCTGGGTGCTGGAGGCAATGGTCATCAGGCGTCTCCCTGGGACTCGGCAGTGGAGGTCTCGGCGGAAGCGGACTCGGGCATGGCGGCGAGCACCTGCTCGGGCAGCTGACCGGCCCTGGGGGCCGTGTCCGGCACCCCATGGGGATCCACGGCGCCCTTGGGCAGGTAGGCGAGCTCGCGCAGGGCGACCACCGCCGGATCGCTGGTGACGCTGGTGGGCAGGCGACCCAGGGCGATGTTGTCGTAGTTGAGGCTGTGGCGATCGAAGGCGGCCAGCTCGTACTCCTCGGTCATCGAGAGGCAGTTGGTGGGGCAGTACTCCACGCAGTTGCCACAGAAGATGCAGACGCCGAAATCGATCGAGTAATTGCGCAGCTCCTTCTTCTTGGTGGCCTTGTTCATCACCCAGTCGACCACCGGCAGGTTGATCGGGCAGACCCTCACGCACACCTCACAGGCGATGCACTTGTCGAACTCGTAGTGGATGCGGCCCCGGTAGCGCTCGGAGGGGATGAGCTTCTCGTAGGGATACTGAACCGTCACCGGGCGTCGCCGCAGGTGATCGAAGGTCACCGCCAGACCCTGGGTCATGTACTGGGCGGCGCCGACGGCATCGCGCGTGTAGTCGGTGACTTTCTTGAGAAACCCGAACATGAGCTGGTACTTGGGACGGAGCGTGGGAGACCAGAGTCAGGCCGGAACCATGATGGCTCAGCCGGTCGGAAGCTGAAGGGTCAGCCGCCGAAGAAGGCAGGGAAGGCGAGCTTGAGGCCGGCGGTGACGAGCAGGTTGACCAGGGCAATCGGCAACAGGAACTTCCAGCCCAGATCAAGGAGTTGGTCGATCCGCACCCGGGGGGTGGTCCAGCGGAGAAGGATCGCCAGGAACACCAGCAGGTAGGCCTTCAATACCGTCATGACGATGCCCACGCACGCGGTGATCACCTGCACGAGCGGGGCATCGATGGGCTGGCCCAGCCAGCCGGCCAGCCATTCCACCGGCAGGGGGAAGCCCCAGCCGCCGAGGTAGAGCACCGACACCAACAGGGCCGAGAGCACCAGGTTGATGTAGCTGCCCAGGTAGAAGAGGGCGAACTTCATGCCGGCGTACTCCGTCTGGTAGCCGGCCACCAGCTCCTCCTCGGCCTCGGGGAGGTCGAAGGGAAGGCGCTCACATTCGGCCAGGGCACAGATCCAGAAGATCACGAAACCGACGGGCTGGCGCCAGATGTTCCAGCTGAGGATGCCGGCACCGGTCTGCTGATCGACGATGTCGACGGTGCTGAGCGAGTTGCTCATCATCACCACCGCCAGCACGGCCAGGGCCAGGGGGATCTCGTAGCTGATCGACTGGGCTGCGGCGCGCAGGCCCCCGAGCAGCGAGTACTTGTTGTTGGAGGCGTAGCCGCTCATCAGCAGACCGATCGGCTGGATCGAGCTGAGGGCGATCCACAGGAAGATGCCGATGCCCACATTGCTGATCAGCAGGTGCTGGCCGAAGGGCACCACCAGCCAGCTGAGGATCACCGGGATCAGCACCAGCACCGGGCCGAGGGTGAACAGCAGGCCATCCGCCCGGGCCGGAATGATGTCCTCCTTGAAGAGCAGCTTCAGACCGTCCGCCATGGGCTGCAGGATCCCGAGGGCGCCGGCGTATTCGGGTCCGATGCGCTGCTGCACGGCCGCGGAGATCTTGCGCTCCAGCCAGACGTTGACCAGAACGCCCACCACGGCGGCGACCAGCACCAGCAGCATGGGCAGCGGCAGCCAGAGCAGATGGGCGGCACCATGGCTCAGGCCCAGGCCCTGGAGGGCCTCCACGAAGCTGGACTGGAGGTCCAGACCAACAGCCCGGTCCAGACCGACGGCCGGATCGCTCAGCATGACGGCAGCTCAGATGGGGGAAACTTAGCGGGCTTCCAGCGGCACCCACTCGCGAGGCTCGGCACCGGTGTAGATCTGCGAGGGGCGGAAGATGCGGTTGGCTCCCAGCTGCTCCTTCCAGTGGGCCAGCCAGCCGGCGGTGCGGGCGATGGCGAAGATCGGCGTGAACAGATCCCGGGGGATGCCGAGCTTGCGGTACACGAGGCCGGAATAGAAGTCGACGTTGGGGTAGATGCCCTTCGGGCCCAGCCGCACCGCTGCCGCCTCCTCCACCCGGCGGGCCAGGTCGTAGAGGGGATCGTGGCCGAACCGATCGAACAGCTGCTCGGCCAGGCCCTGCAGGATCACGGCCCTGGGGTCCTTGACCTTGTACTCGCGGTGGCCGAATCCCATGATCTTCTGCTTTTCGGCGATGGCCTGATCCAGCCAGGGCTCCACCTGGTCCTCGCTGCCGATGGCCTCGAGCATGGCCAGCACATCCTCGTTGGCGCCCCCGTGCAGCGGGCCCGCCAGGGTGCCCACCGCCGAAGCCACCACGGCGTAGGGATCGGTGAGAGTGCTGGCGGTGACGCGGGCGCTGAAGGTGCTGGCGTTGAGGCTGTGCTCGGCGTGCAGGATCAGACAGGCATCGAAGATGCGGGCCGCCAGGGGATCAGGCTCCCGCTCCGTGAGCATGTACAGGAAGTTCGACGCGAACGGCAGGTCGTCGCGGGGCTGGATCGGATCCTGTCCTTTGCGGATGAGCTGGAACGCCGCGACCATCGTGGGGATCTTGGCGATCAGCCGCACCACCGCCTCGTAGATGTATTCGGGGTTGTCGAGGGCGCGGCGGGAGTAGAAGAGGCCGAGGGAAGCGGCACTGCTCTGCAGCGCGTCCATCGGATGGCCGGAGGCCGGGAAGCACTTCATCATGTCCCGGATGCGGAAGCTCACCCGCCGGTGCATCTGCACCTCCTGCTCGAACTCCCGCAGCTGCGCCGCGGTCGGCAGCGCGCCCCAGATCAGCAGGTAGGTGGTTTCGAGAAAGGTGCTGTTGGCCGCGAGCACATCGGCGCCATAGCCCCGGTAGGTGAGCAGACCCCGCTGGCCGTCGATGTCGCAGATGGCCGACTGGGTCGCCGGCACCCCCTCCAGCCCCGGCCGGAAGGGGGGGACGGACGCCGCTCCATGGGCGCCATCGACGCTGCCCTGGACACTGCCACTGACCCTGCCTGCCATGCCAACGGAGACCACTGGGCCAGAACCTACGGCTGGAGCCGCCCGTCCCGCCGTAGCGCTAGTTGCCGCCCAGCAGCTGGCGGGGGGCCAGCAACAGCCGCAGGCAGGCCTGGCCAGGGGTGCGCGGCGTGGGCAGGTCCAGCACCGCCAGACCGGCCTTCTTGAGGGCGATGCTGCCCGGCGGGGCACCGATCAGCCGCGCGGCCAGGTCCCCCAGGTCGGGCTCATGGCCGACCAGCAGCAGACGCCCGCCGGCGGCCAGATCGGCCAGCAGAGGCAGGGGATCGCCCCCCGGTGCGAGGGCATCGGTGAGGGTCACGGCCGGCGCCAGGCCCGCCGCCACGGCCAGCTCGGCCGTCTGGCGCGCCCGGACCAGGGGGCTGCTCAGCAGCCGGTCGGCGCCGACCCCGAGGCGGTGCAACTGGCTCAGCACGGCCGCCGTGCGCTGGCGTCCTTCAGGCGTGAGCGCGCGGGCCTGGTCCGGGTGATCGGGGCGGCGCTCCGCCGCGATGCCATGACGCAACAGCAACAGCTCAGCCATTGGGTTCATCCGTAATGGATCCTGGCCTGGAGATGCAGCCCGCCGGCATCGGGTTCGAGAGCCAGGGCCAGGCCCTCGACGTCCTCGGCCAGGGGCTGGCCCGCCAGAGCGGAGAGCAGCCGCCAGGACGACCAGCTCCGCAGCAGGGCGCGGGCCGGATCGGCGGCGACCGCCCACTGCAGGGGCGCCTCCGGCAGGCCGAGCTCGTCGAGGGCCCGGCGCAGCGGCCGCGGCCCGCTGCCGGCACTGCGCCGCTCCTCGAGCACAGCCAGGGTCTGGCCCCACCAGGCCCGCTCGCCATCGGCAGCCCGGGCACCGGCCAGGCTGACCTCCAGCTGGGAAGTCGCGTCGCCCCTGCGTCGCGACGCGCTCGTGGCCTCCAGATGGGTCCACACCTGCAGGCCCTGGCCCGCGGCGGGTGCGGCCAGGGTGGAGGCCACCAACCCCAGGTCCTCCAGGGCGGGCTGGAGGGCGGCCGGCGCGGGCTGGTCGGCGCGGGTGCCCAGCAGCCAGCCCAGGGGGCCCTCACTCCACAGCAGCGGGCCTGCATCCAGGGAGGCCACCAGGGTGGGCAGTCCCCCCCCCTGCCCCAGCAGGGCCTGCTCCAGCAGGGGGCGCCAGGCGTCGGGCCAGTGGGCCGGATCCTGCAGCAGGGCGAGGCGGACGACCTCACCACGAAGACCATCGAGCAGGGCCTCGGCCTCGGAGGGATCAAGCCGCGGTGTCCAGGGTCCGCTCGGATCGTCCGCCGCGGTGGACGCCTCCTCGCCCGGCGGGATGGCGTCGGACTGGATCGACTGGATCAGGGCCTCGACGGCCAGCTGCCGTCCCTGGGGGCGCAGGGAGGCCACGAGGGAGCGCAGTCCGCCAGGGGCTCCACCCGGAAAGCCCAGCCAGGGCTCCAGGCCGGACGGACGCAGGGTGAGCAGCACGGCCCCCTGCTCGAGCCTGGCCAGGGCCTGGCGAAAGGGGGGGTCGGCGGCCTGGTTGAGCTCATCGATCTGGGAGACGTCCAGGGCCTGCTCGAGCACGCCGCGGCCCGAGGCGAGCAGCACGAGGTCATCGTCGATCAGGGCGGTGGCGACCGGTACGGGCTCCTGACCCACCAGGGCCGCCCGGCCGCTGATCAGGCCCATGCCCCGGTAGCTGCTGACCTGCAGCCCGGTGCCGGCCAGGCTGCGGGTCTGCCAGAAGCGCTGCAGGAAACGGCGAGCGCCGTCTCCATCACGGCTCTGCAGGGCCAGCAGCCACCCCCTGGGCTCGCCGGCCCCATCGGCAGCGAACAGGGCCAGGCCCGTCTCGGGCCCGAGCCAGCCGGCCAGCTCGTCGCGGTAGTCGAGACCCGCCGCGGCGAAGGCCCCGTCCCGCAGCCGCGCCACGGCGTCGGCCGCCTGCCGGCGCTGGCGGGTGGGGGCCACCGCCCGGGCATAGCGCACCGGCTCCTCCGCATCGGTCAGCAGAAACAGGCTGAGGGCGGCCTGCCGGGGCACGAAACGGGCCGACCGGGGCAGGATCAGACCCTGATGCTGCAACTGCAGGGGAGAGCGCTGCCACACCAGCCACCAGCCTCCGAGGGCCAGACCCAGAAGCAACAACGTCGCCGCCAGCACCACCGCCACGAATCGGCGGGCCTTCATGCGCCCAAAGCAGGATGGGTCCATCCTGCCCCGAAGCCCCACCCGTGCAAACGCCCGAGAGCCTCCCCAAGAGCATCACGGCCCGTGAGCTGCAGCAGCGCCTCAGCGACGGGGAGGCGATCCAGCTGGTGGATGTGCGCGAAGCCATGGAACTGGAACTGGCCCGCCTGCCCCATGAGGTCATCCACCTGCCGCTGAGCTGCTCCAGCGCATGGCTCCCCACGCTGGAGCAGCGGCTGGAGCGCGACCGGCCCGTGGCGGTGATCTGCCACGCGGGGGTACGCAGCTGGCAGTTCGGCTGCTGGCTGATGGAGCAGCAGGGCTACGGGCAGGTGTGGAACCTGCTGGGGGGCATCGACGCCTGGAGCGTGCAGGTGGACCCGTCGGTGCCGCGCTACTGAAGACGGGCCACGAGCCTTGGGACGAGCTGTGCCACGAACCGTGCGGCGTGAAGACCCCGTGACTCCGCCGCTGGGTCACCGGCGCAAACGTGGCGGCTGCTCTTACCATCCGGCCTAGCCTTCCGGGCAGCTGCCTTGGCGCAGAACCTCTCCCAACGACAGCAGGAGGTGCTGCAGCTGGCCGTGCGCCACTACGTCGACACGGTGGAACCCGTGGGCAGCAAGACCCTGGTGCGGCGCTTCGGCCTACCGGCCAGTTCAGCGACGGTGCGCTCGGCCATGGGGGCTCTGGAACAGCGCGGCCTGCTGACCCAGCCCCACACCTCCGCCGGCCGCATCCCCAGCCAGCAGGGATACCGGGTCTATGTGGACCGGCTGCTGCCGGCCCCGGGCGCGGCGGCCCAGCAACTGGAACGGGAACTCACTGGGCTCAGCCTGCATTGGTCGGCCCTCGATGACCTGCTGCTCCATCTCAGCCGGCGCCTGGGGGACTTCACCGGCCTGCTCAGCCTGATCACCCGGCCCCAGAAGCGTCAGCAGCGCCTGCAGGAACTGCGTCTGGTGGCCAGCGGCGATCGGCTGCTGGTCTTCCTCGTGGCGGGCTCGGCCGGGGCCGGCAGTCTCAACCTGCGCCGACCGCCCGTCGCCCCCCAGGAGATCGAGCGACTCGAGCGCTGGACCAACCACCAGCTCCGCGCCCATCCCGACCATCCGATCCCGTGGCAGCAGCTGCCGCAGGAACTGCGCCATGGCGGCGATCTGCTACGCCAGGCCCTGGAGCGCCGCCAGCCCCTCGCCCAGGAGAACCTGCAGGCCGTGGCCAGCGGCCTGGGGGGCCTGCTGGCCCAGCCGGAATTCAGCCAGACCGCCAGCCTGCGCCCGCTGCTGCAGCTGGTGGAGGACACCCCCCAGCAGGTGCTCGGTCCCCGGGCCGACGCGATCTGGATCGGCCGGGAGCACCCGCACGGGGCCCTGGAGCGCTGTGCGGTGGTGCAGGCCAGCTACACCACAGGCGATGGGGCCCAGGGCCAGGTGGCCCTGGTGGGACCGATGCGCATGGCCTACGCCACCGCCAGGGCCGCCGTGCACTCGGTGGCGGCGACCCTGTCCAGGCTGCTGAGCTGAACTGATGGAGCACCCAGGGCCGACCGGTGGGGTGATCGTTCAGGATTCCTTCCAGGGAGGCTTGGAACGGACATGACCTACTGCGTCGCATTCCTGCTCGATGCGGGCCTGGTGTTCGCCTCCGATTCGCGCACCAATGCCGGGGTCGACTACATCTCGACCTACAGCAAGATGCATGTCTTCCAGCCGGCGCCGGACCGCATGTTCGTGCTCCTGGCGGCCGGCAACCTGGGCACGACCCAGGCGGTGCTGAACCAGATCCAGCGGGAACTGCGCCGCCAGGGGGTGGCGCCGACCGGGCCAGCCCGGCCCGGCACACCGGTGGGCAGTGGCCCCGGCCTGAGCGGCGAAGCGGGCAACCCGCCGCTGCAGACCTCGGTGTTCGTGGGGGTGCCCGAGGCAGGTCAGCCCCAGAGGTCCACCATGCTCGGCTGCGATCCGGCCGCCGCCCCGGCCAGGGGCGCTGTGGCGGGCGATGCCCGACACGCCACCCAACACGCCAAGGACCGCAAGGAGGAGGAGAAGCAGCTGCCCAATCTGCTCACCGCCGAGTATCTGTTCGAAGCCGCCGACTATGTCGGACGGATGAGCGTGGCGGTCCAGGACCAGCACCGGGCCACGCTGCACCAGTCGGGAGCGAGTGCGGAGGCGACCTTCATCCTGGGGGGCCAGATCGAGGGAGATCGCCATGGCCTGTACCTGATCTACCCGCAGGGCAACGCGGTGATGGCCACCCGCGAGACCCCGTTTCTGCAGATCGGGGAAAGCAAATACGGCAAACCCCCGCTCGACTTCGTGGGCCACTGCGGCCTGTCCCTGGAGGATGCGGCCCGGCTTTGCCTGATCTCCCAGATCATCACGCGACGGTCCAACCTCTCGGTGGGTCCGCCGTTCGAACTGGCGCTGATGCCGGCCAACGAGCTGCGCATCTCCCGGCGGATCAAGCTGGGGAAGGGAGCGCCGGAAATCAGCCGTTCGATGCAAGTGTGGGCAGGGTGCATGCAGGAGGGCCTGCGGCGACTGCCGCGCTTTGCCTGGGAGGAGGATCCGCTCTGAGCCGGGCGGATCCACGGGGGGTCACCGGGCCAGACGGCCCCCCAGCTGGTCCCCCAGGCGATCGGCCACCGTGTTCACGTCCTTGTCGCCACGGCCCGAGAGGTTGAGCACCACCTCGGTGCCGGGGGGCAGGGTGGGGCAGAGCTGGTCGAGGGCGGCGAAGGCGTGGGCCGTTTCCAGAGCGGGAATGATCCCCTCCAGTTCGCTCACCAGCCGCAGGGCCTGGAGGGCCTGCTCGTCGGTGACGGCCAGATAGTCGGCGCGGCCGATCTCGCGCAGGTAGCTGTGCTCCGGACCGACGCCGGGGTAGTCGAGGCCGGCGCTGATCGAATGGGCCTCCTGCACCTGGCCCTCGGCGTCCTGCAGCAGCAGGCTCATGGCACCGTGCAGCACACCGACGCGGCCCTCGGTGATCGTGGCGGCGTGGCGGCCGCTGGGAACGCCCTCCCCGGCCGCTTCGACCCCCACCAACCGCACGCCGGTGTCCTGCACGAAGGGGTGAAACAGCCCCATGGCGTTGGAGCCGCCGCCCACACAGGCCACGAGCACATCCGGCAGGCGGCCGAAGGCCTCCTGGCACTGGGCCCTGGCCTCCTTGCCGATGCAGGCGTGGAAGTCCCGCACCAGCATCGGGTAGGGGTGGGGGCCGGCCACCGAGCCGAGGATGTAGTGGGTGCTCTCCACGTTGGTCACCCAGTCGCGGATGGCCTCGCTGGTGGCGTCCTTGAGGGTGGCTGTACCGGCGGTGACGGGCTGCACCGTGGCACCCAGCAGGCGCATGCGGAACACGTTGAGGGCCTGACGGCGCATGTCCTCGGCGCCCATGTACACCACGCACTCCAGGCCGAAGCGGGCGCAGACGGTGGCGGTGGCCACGCCGTGCTGGCCGGCGCCGGTCTCGGCGATCACCCGCTTCTTGCCCATGCGCAGGGCCAGCAGGGCCTGACCCAGGGCGTTGTTGATCTTGTGGGCGCCGGTGTGGTTGAGGTCCTCGCGCTTCAGCCAGAGGCGCGGTCCACCCTCCGGACGGGCGTAGTGGGCCGTGAGCCGCTCGGCCTCATAGAGGGGCGTGGGGCGGCCCACGTAGGTGCGCAGCAGGTGATCCAGCCGCCCGGTGAAGGCGGGATCGGCCCAGGCCTCGGCGGCGGCGACCTCCAGCTCGGCCAGGGCCGGCATCAGGGTTTCCGGCACGTACTGGCCGCCGAAACGTCCGAAGCGACCAGCCGGGTTCGGACGCACCTCGGGCTGGAGGGAGGCGGGATCGGGCTGCCCGGGGGCCGGGTTCGCCGCGGGAAGGGTGCTGGTCACCGGGGACTGGGCAGGGTGTGCTCAGGGTAGGAACCTGGGCGCCTCAGGGCCGGCCGCAGGGGCGGTGCGGGATGATCCTGGAAGGTTCGGGCGCATCACGATGCAGCGGCAGCGCGGCTGGCAGGAGTTCAGCCCGCTCGCCCGGCCCGCCAGCGCGTCGAGCCCGCAGCAGGAGCCGACCCCCAGAGCCCAGCAGCGCGTGCGGGTGCAACGCAGCAAAGCCGGCAAGGGCGGCAAGCTGGTCACGGCCATCACCGGCCTGGAAGCTGAGGAGGGTGAGCTCAAGGCCCTGCTGAAGCAGCTCAAGGCGGCCGCCGGCACCGGCGGCACCCTCAAGGCGGGGGTGATCGAACTCCAGGGGGATCAGGTGGCCGCCGCCCTGACGGCCCTCCAGCAGGCGGGCTACCGGCCCAGGCAGGCCGGGGGGTAGGCCCCGCGGGGCTCCAGGGCTAAGCCACCCGCGTCTCGATCAGATGGCTGGCTGAGACCCACTCGCCACGGTCGTTGTAGCGGCGGATCAGGCGCTGGCGTTCGGTGGGGGAGCTGAGCCAGCCGGCCTCGACGCTGAACGCCTCCCGGTGGCTCACCTGCAGCGGCACCCGGCTGGATCCGCCGTCGGGCAGGAGGTTCAGCAGCTCGGGGGCGGGACCGTCGAAGCGGATGGTGCGGCCCTGCAGCGAACCCTGGCGTTCAGTCTGATCGCTCCCGATGGTGGTGAGGATCCGCACCTGATCGCCGCCGCAGCGCTCGATCCGGCTGGCGCAGGGGCTGAGGGTGGGTTCGGGCCAGTCGGCCTCCACCGTGGCGGCCTGGCCCTGCCAGGTGCCGACCAGCTGATCGAGCTCCAGCGGTGGGCGCTCCGGTGCGTTGCCGCCGGCCCGGAACTCACGGATCAGCACCAGGGACTCGAAGCGACCATCCTCGCCGTGGAGCTGCACCAGCCGCAGCCGACGGTCGGGACCCACGAAACCGTATTCGGCCCCGGAGCGGGTGCGGGGCGCGATCTGGAGAGACCCCTTGGCGAAGGCGCCGGTCTCGAAGAACACCACCTGCCGGCCGAGGGAGCGGTAGTCCTGGCGGTGGTCGCTGGTGGGCGGGGTGTCGGTGCCGCCCTGGCCGAAGCGCCGCAACCGGAAATGGACGCAGCGCCCCTCCTCGCTGGCCTCGAGGCTCAGGATCGAGGGGGTGGAGCGCAGCACGGAGCCCTGGATGTCCAGGTCGGCAAAGGAACCGTGCCACTCACCCAGGTTCCTCAGGAAGTTGTCCCACTGGCTGGACATGGGTCGGCGGACGGTCGGTGGGAGGGCGCGGATGCTAACGATGGGTTCCGGGGGCACCGCAGCCGATGGCCAGGGTCCAGCGCCTGCGGCGCCAGCACGGTCTGCTCACCGCCCAGGAACGGACTGGCGGCTGGCGCCACTGGCGGGAGCCCTACCTGCTGGCGCTGGCGCTCTCCTGGCCGCTGTTCCTGGGGCTGCTGGCCCTGGTGTACCTGGCGATCAACCTGCTGTTCGCCCTGCTCTACCGCCTCGATCCCGGCGGGCTGGCCGGGACCGTCGGCGGCCGGGCCAGCTTTGCCGAGGCGTTCTTCTTCAGCGTGCAGACGCTGGGCTCGATCGGCTACGGGGCCCTGCATCCGGTGGGCCTCGTCACCAACCTGCTGGTGACGGCCGAGTCCCTGGTCGGGCTGCTGTTCATCGCCCTCTCCACCGGTCTGGCCTTCGCCCGCTTCTCGCGCAGCAGCGCCCGGATCCGCTTTTCGGCGCTGGCGGTGGTGCACCCCTGGGACGGCACCCCCACGCTCAGCTTCCGGCTGGCCAACGAGCGCGGCAACCACATCCTGGAGGCCCGGGTGAGGGCCTACCTGGCGGAGGATGAGATCAGCGCTGAGGGCCATCGGATGCGCCGGCTGCGGCCCCTGCCGCTGGAACGCGACCAGGGCATCGCCTTCCTGCTGATCTGGACGGCCCAGCACCGCATCGACGCCAGCAGCCCGCTGCACGGTCTGGGGCCCGACGAGCTGCTCGCGCGCAACGCGGAGCTCGTGGTGGCGTTCAGCGGCATCGACGAGACGATCGAACGGCCGGTGCACAGCCGCTCGAGCTGGCCGGTGCAGCGGATCGGCTTCGGGCTGTGCTTCGTGGACATGGTGGAGACGGAGGGTGACAGCCACCGGATCGACTGGTCGGCCTTCGACCGCACCCGTCGCTGCCCGCTGGCTCCGCCTCGGCCGGACCCTGGGGCATGAAAAAGGGCGGTTGCAACCGCCCTCGTACACCCTTTCCCCCCTTCAGGAGGTGGGAGAGTTGTAGCGGCTTGAACTCCGCGACACTGTTCGGATCGAACGGTTTTCTAGCCTGAACCCCAGGCGTACACAGGCAGGCGATGGGCATTCACGGTCCAGGGCGGTGGGCGGGCTGCCTGGTCGGATCCCTGACGGCCCTGCTGATGACAGGAACCAGTGCCCCAGGCCAGGCCCAGGGCCGTGACGACGGCCTACCGGCGGCCCTCGCCGGCAGCCACTGGGAGCTGATGGAGATCCAGTCGATGGACGACGCGATCGGCAGCCGCCGTCCGGAGCAGCCGGGCCTGTACACGTTGGCCCTGGGGGCCGATGGCCGGGCCGCACTGCGGCTGAACTGCAACCGGGCGATGGGTCGCTGGTCCGCCAGCCTGGCCGGGGATGGCCGCAGCGGCAGCCTCCAGTTCGGCCCCCTGGCGATGACGCGGGCTCTCTGCCCACCCCCGAGCCTCGACACGCAGCTAGGGCGTGATCTCGGCGCCGTGCGCGGCTTCGCCCTCCAGGAGGATCGGCTGACCCTGAGCCTGATGGCGGACGGTGGCCTCCTGGTCTGGCGGCGCCTGGATGGGGAACCGCCCAACTGAGGAGGCCCGGACGACCCTGCTCACTTCGCCAGGGGGGACCAGGCCATGGTGGCGTTGAACTGCTCGCACCAGATGATCACCGAGCCCTTGTCGGCCAGCTCGATCCCCTTGGGCAGCACGTAGGTCTGGCCTCCTCGGGCAGCCCGCAGCGGGGCGATCACGGTGTAAGTGCCCTCCCGAAGCGCATAGGCCGGGGGCTTGCTCCCGGCGATCGGGTTGGCGGCCTTGCCGATGGCGAGCTTGAGGTCAGGCGCCTTGGGATTGGTGCTGAAGTCATCGCTGAGCACCAGCAGGGTGCGCTGGCCATCGCGGCGGATGGTGTAGCTGCCCTGCACGGGGGCCTCGGCCTGGCGGAAGGCGCCGCGGTAGAGCACCCCCTTGTCCATGGCGACGGTCATGGCCGGGGGCGAGGCCAGGGCAGGGGCGGGAGCCAGGGCGGTGGCGGGGGCCTGAGGGTCTTGGGTGGCCATGGCCAGGCCCACGCCACCGGAGGCCAGAAGGAGGGTGAGCAGGACGCCGGTTCGGGAGACGGAAGGCACCGCGAGATAGCGGAGAACAGTGGGAATACCGGCCAGCGTGTCGACTGGATCCCCGGGCTCCGGATCGACGGGCTCTGGATCGAGGGGCTCTGGCTCGCCGGGATCAGTAGGAACTTTCCTCACCGAGCAGCTGATCCACGAAGTTCTCGGCGGCCTCCTGGGCCTGCTCGAGGCTGGGGAAGGGGTTGAGGTCGAGCTGCTCCTGGAGCACCACGTCGGCCACATGGCCGGCAGGGTCCTCGATCCTGGCTTCCCACCCTTCGGCACAGGGCTCGACCACCAGGCCGTAGCCGCGGTGACTGGTGCGTTCAGGTGCGGGGCTGGCGGATTCCGGGTTGGTGGATGCTGGGCTGGCAGATGCGTCCATGGCAGTCTCCAGGGCTCTCTGTCTCCAGGGTGCACCCGTCAGCCCGAAGCTGCCCAGGGGGTCGCTCGCAGACCATCGCCCTCCTCGTCACTCCCGGTCACTCCCGGTCTGTACGTTCCGGTCTCTGCGAGGCTTCCCGACAGCCCTGTCGGAGGGTGGGGACGGCGGGAGTGCTCCCTGGTGCAGGCGCTCGGTGTAGGCAGGGTCTTCGGTGCCGAAGAGGCGATCCCAGAAGGTGAAGTAGAGCCCGTAGTGCATCTGATGGCGGCGGTGATGCACCGAATGGTGCGCCGGACCGATCACCCAGTGACCGAGCCAATGGTGGGGAAAACGCAGCGGCAGATGGTCGAGCCCCAGGTGGTTCACCATTGCCCACACCGTCATCGTGCTCAGCACCGCCAGCAGGGTCCCCCGATGCAGGGGCAGCAGCACCACCACGGCGACGAGGAACACCGCCTGCACCACGGCCTCGAGGGGATCGAAGGCGAACGAGGTCCACGGGGTGGGCTGGCGCGAGCGATGGTGACCCTGGTGGAACCAGCCGTAGAGGGCGCGGTGGTGGAAGAGGCGGTGGGTGGCATAGAAGAAGCCGTCCTGCAGCAGCAGCACCGCCAGATAACTGAACGCGAGGTACCACCAGCCGTACTGCTGGGGCTGGCTGTAGAGACGCGTGAGGCCGAACCCCTCGAGCGTCAGGCCGCCGGCCGTGGCCAGGGCGAACACGCCGGCCGAGAGCACCGAGAGGCGGATGTCGTACCGGATGCCCTCCCCGAGCCGGCCTGAACGGGCGTAGAGCAGCCACCAGGAGCCTCCGGCCACGAGGAAATAGCGGGCCAGGATGATCACAAAGAACGGAAGGCCGGAGACGACCAGGGACGAGGGGATCCCAAGCCAGGGAAGCGCCGCCAGGGGGTTGGTCCAGACCTGGCCCATGGCGCTCTCTTCCCTTGACCACGTCCTAGGAAGCAACCTAGGGGGTGCGACGGGGCATCGACCGAACCCATCCAGGCCGGCCCGCGCGGCACCTGCCTCAGCGGGGCTCGCCCGGTGGCACTGCCTCCGGCCAGAGCCGCGTGATCGCCAGCGCCACGCCGATGCCGATCGCCACATCCACGAACCGGAACAGCGCCATTCGCCAGACCGCATCGCCCGGTGCGGCGGTGACCACGATCGTGAGGGCGATGCCACCGAA
This sequence comes from Aphanothece stagnina RSMan2012, assembly GCF_046764815.1. NCBI lineage: Bacteria > Bacillati > Cyanobacteriota > Cyanophyceae > Chroococcales > Aphanothecaceae > Aphanothece > Aphanothece stagnina. The sequence continues at coordinate 77,098 of NZ_JBKOUC010000008.1, read as the reverse complement.
GCGGTAGGCGCTCTGGTGGATGCGGCTGAAGCCACACACCAACCCCAGCAACAGGATCGCCAGGGCGTAGGACAGCACCCCCTTGGGGAGCAGCAGCACCTGCAGCGCACCGATGGTCACCCCCAGCAGGGTGCCAAGCAGGCGGCGGCGGGAGATCAACCAGGAGTCGGCCACGCCCGACTGGGTGACGATGATCGTGGTGATGGGCGACCAGTAGGGATCCGGCACCCCCAGGGCCGTCGCCAGCGCCATCGACAGCCCTGCGGCCAGCGCCGTACGGACCGCATGCAGCGTCCAGGATCGGCCGCTGGGTGCTGGTTGCTGGGGACGAGCTGGCCGTGGCTCTGGAGCTGGAATCATCTCAGCGCCCCAGCAGCCAGCGCAGGGCCGACAGGCCGATGATCAGGCCGACGCCGCTGTTCCAGAGCACCGCCTGGTGGCGCCGCAGACGTTCGAGCCAGGCGGGCAGAGGGCGCTCACTGCGGAGCAGCAACGCCGTGGCCAGCACCAGCAGGGCCAGAGGAAGTCCGAGGGCCAGGAGCAGATCGGCAGCCATGGGAAGCGGACCTGGGGATCGGGCCGCTGCGCTCGCACCAGCATCGCGTCCAGGACCGCCAGCCGCCACAGCCCGGAGCCGTGGGCACACCCACTGGGAGAATGAATGGCCTTGCCCGTCGTTGCCGCGCCGCCATGACCGCTTCCCCTGCGTCCAACCCCGCCTACGGCGCGCTCACCAACCAGGGGAACTCCACCAACATCGTCTGGCACCACTCCACCGTCACCCGCGAGGCGCGGGCTTACCAGCGCGGCCACCGCAGCGCCATCCTCTGGTTCACGGGGCTGAGCGGCTCGGGCAAGAGCACCCTGGCCAATGCGGTGAACTCCGCCCTGTTCGAGCAGGGCATGGCCTGCTACGTGCTCGATGGCGACAACATCCGCCACGGCCTGTGCAAGGACCTGGGCTTCTCCGATAGCGATCGGGAGGAGAACATCCGGCGGATCGGCGAGGTGGCCAAGCTGTTCCTCGACGCCGGTGTGGTGGTGCTCACCGCCTTCGTGTCGCCGTTCAAGGCCGACCGGGATCGGGCCCGGGCTCTTGTGGGCGAAGGCGACTTCATCGAGATCCACTGTGCCGCCGACCTGGGGGTGTGCGAGGAGCGGGACACCAAGGGGCTGTACGCCAAGGCCCGGGCTGGGGAGATCAAGGAGTTCACGGGGATTTCCAGCCCCTATGAGGAGCCTGAGTTACCGGAACTAAGGGTGGATACAGGTGGGCAGGGCCTGGAGGAATGTGTGACGCATATCATTGGATATCTGCAAGGCCAAGGCATCATCCCAGAGCTGTCATGAGCCAGGGCCTATTTGTAAGTTTCCCCTAGTACGTCTAGCGGTAGCGCCACGCGTAATGTGACGTGCGCGGAACACGCTTCCGCCCCTTGACCTAATAACGCCGCAACCACGCCTGCTGCTGCAAGCGATCTGATCAGCATCCTCAAGGCGCTGCCGGACCGCCGGATGCGCCGGGGCATGCGCTTATCCACTTTACCTAGTGGTGAATGCTGCTGGTGTCGATCCTGGCCATCCTCAGCGGGCAGGGCTCCCTGGTGGGCATGGAGCGGGTTACCCAACCGCACCGCCTGACGCTCAACGAGCTGCAGGGCACTGCTTTCGGCAAGTCGCCGTCAGATTCCACATGCCAGCTGCTGCTGGCCCAGCTGGATCTAGCGGGCTTTGAAACCCTGCTGCAGGACTTGATGGCGGCTCAGCCCGGTGTGGCCGCAGAGCTCGACCGCCTGGTGTGTGACGGCAAGACGCTGCGGGGCTCCATCGATGAAACTGCTACTGGCGCAGCGCGCTTCATCGCCCAGGCGAGCCTCTACTCCCAGAGCCTGGGTGTGGCGATCGCCCAGACCATCTACGCCACCGATGCCAGCGGCGAAATCCAGGCCCTATGCAAGCTACTGGAGGCGGTGGAGCTCGAGGGTGTGCTGGTGAAGGCCCACGCGCTGCACGCCAACCGCCCTTTTCCCTCTACCTCGCCCAGCGGAGCACCGACTTCCTGATCGCAGTCAAACACTATCGCCGCATGAGATTTTGGCTGATTCGCGACCGGCTCACCTACGGCCGGAGGAGCCGATGGCGCAGAAGCAAACGGGACGTGCATCTGGGCCGTGACATCACCTGGACCCTGCGGGCGATGCCGGCGCCGGAATGGGTGGTGGAATAGTGGCCGGGCAGTGCCACGATCATCGCCGTGCGCAGCCATGGCTACCGCGAGGGCAAGCCGACCGACGAGACGAGACCCGACACTACGTCATGAGTTTGTGAACTCGAGCCGATGCCCTGCTGAGCCATGTGCGCCAGTGCTGGTCGATCGAGAACAGCTGGCACTGGGTGCGTGGCGTGCCGCTGCGGGAAGACGCCCACCGCTCCCGAGAGAACAACGGCATCCAGATCTTGGCCATCCTCCACAGCCTGGCGATCAATGCGCTGCGACTCGATGGGATCTAGTCGATCAGCGGGGCCTCGCCGCCCTGGCTCACCACATCAAGGGCCTGCTGAGGCCGTTGGGTGGCGGGAACCTGCGGCGAAACAACCCTCAGGATAACTTCTAATAGACCCTGAGTCTTGAGCGGGGTTCAGGGAAAGGGCCAAGCACTATAGTGGATGAAACCGACAATCAGGATGGCAAGGGGAGGGGAGGTGCACCCTGCCATGCTTCCCAGGATCAATCGAAATGTCATTTTCGTGCGTAGCAGTTCTTTGTGTGCGCAACGAACTTGCCCACCTGCCGCGAGTGCTCGGCGACTTTTACTCGCAAGGCATTGATGTCGCCATTATTGACCACGAATCAGACGATGGAACCCAAGAATACCTGAGATCTCAACTTGGCACACAGCTATTTCATCTCGAGTCGCTGGCATGGCGCGGCGAGTTTGATCTAACTGCACAGCTACATGCCAAGCATGCACTAATCCAAAAACTTCAGCATGACTGGGTAATCCATAGCGACGCTGACGAGTGGATGCAAAGTCCGCGCCCTAATGAATCCCTCAAAGAAGGACTGGCGCGACTCGACAAAGAAGGCTTTAATGTCGCAAACTTCAACGAATTTGTGTTCGTGCCATCGCCCAAACAGCATGCGAAAGACTGCCGACGAGAGTTGCTCCACTACTATTTTTTTGAACCGAAGCCAATGCGCTTGATGCGGGCATGGAAACGGGAAGCCAACCTATCTAGCGTAGAGCACGGCGGACATATACTTAAGGGGCCGCATATGAAGGTGGCCCACGAAGACTTTATCCTTAGGCATTACATTGTCCTGTCACAAGCCCATGCAATATCGAAATATACTGGCAGGGTGTTCTCCAACCGAGACATAAAGCGCGGTTGGCATGGCAACCGCATGGGCCTGAACCCCGAAAGCCTGCGACTGCCAGACAATAGCTTGTTAAAGGTTTTGCCTAACTGGTCTAGCGTAGAGTTTGACAAGACAAGCCGAAGAGATTTACACTTTTGGCATTGGATTGCTGATTGGCCCGACAGAGCGACAGAAGATGCGTACGTTAATCAGGAGGATTACTAACACCTTTTGGTTCCTTCGGGCTATGGCCGGCTTCAGGCCTTACTGTGAAACGCTAGTCTGCATCTACACCTGTGAGGCCCATCGCGGTATCTTACGTGAATTCCACCTCTCTCCGCTCGGACGCTTTCTAAAACAGTGGAAGGGCGCACAAATCATCGAGGTGTATGCCGACGATTCGCTTTATAGACCACATGCCAGCAGCCGCCGAGTCATTCTCAACTGCCGGGAAGATTACACTCAACTGAGCTTCAAGACGCTATTGATGATGCGCTATTGCGTAAAGCAGTTCAAGTTTACCCGGCTACTCAAAATCGATGTCACTACCGTTATGACCGACCTGAGCGCACCTGAGTATGCTGGACGAAAGCCATTAAGCCAACCAGCCCTAATTGCTTTTCTGCGAGATGCAGACACAGCAACAGATTATAACGGATTCATCTGTCATACAAGCGCCGACCGCAATGGCGCAGAAAGTTGGGCCGCAAAAAAAGGACTCTGCATTGATTACGAAAGTCTATTTGGAGACTCTTGCATGCCCGCTTTCTACAGTGGTAAGTGCTATTTTGTCGGAATCCATTTTGCTAAATACATTGCCATACATGGCTATGATTACGCAGAAGAGCACTCTCGCCTATTGGCTGGGGCGGAGGATGTCATGGTGGGTCGATTATTCAGAGAGTTTCAATGCAGAACGAGCTCTCGTGAAAATTCTTAATGTTACATGGACAAGGCCACGCCACCAATGACATTATTAGAGATGCGGGACTGTCGCTATGTCGATCCGCAATCCCAACGCATCATTATTGGAGTCTTGACATGTAACAAACACGCTGGGCGCGCTAATGGGGTGCGGGTGACATGGGCACGACAGCTTCCGGAGACATACAGACTACTTTTCCTATTCGGGCGACCCGGCCAGCCTCCCCAAATGGTAGGCGATCAACTTTTTCTCGACTGCCCTGAAGCCTACGAGGCTCTGCCGCAAAAGGTTCACGCATTCCTGCAATATTGCCATGAGCATTTTGACTTCGACTATATTTTCAAGACGGATGACGACACATTCCTCGATCTGGAACGCTTCATCGGGTTTGACAAGCAGGGTGGTGACTACATCGGGCAATTTCTAAGTCTTGAGAATGTGAACTCAGCGATTGCCAGAACCTGGCATTACGGTAAATGCGAAGATAAAACCTTTGAGAAGCCTTATCAACGACAATTCCTTTGCCCCTGGGCTACCGGTGGAGGCTATTTCCTGAGTCGAAAGGCAGCCCAACGAGCTGTATCCAGGACCAAAGCGAATCACCTTGAGCACATCTTTGAAGATCTCATGATTGGTGAGGCGCTGACGCGTGACGCCGAATTGAACGTGGTGAACCTGCGCTTCGCCGAAATGGGCATCGTGAATCCACTGCTGCCCAAGGATATGTGTTACCTGAGAGATATCCTGCTTGAAAAGCGTTTATTGGCCGAGCAGGTAGTAGCGCTTGAACGACAGAGGAAAGTGCATAAATGAGCCTGGTCAGCATTGTGATGCCGGTACACAACGCTGCGGCCTGGCTGCCACGCAGCGTCTCCTCAGTGATCGGTCAAAGCTATAAAGACTGGGAACTAGTTGCTGTTGACGACGGTTCAAGTGATGCGTCACTATCCGTACTGAAGCACTACGCCAGTATGGAGCCTAGAGTAAGAGTACTAAGTCATGATTGCAATACAGGGGCCGGCGCGGCACGCAACACTGCCTTGGCGGTCTGCCGCGGTCAATACGTGAGTTTTCTGGATGCAGATGATGAGTTACCAATCAAATCCATTGAATGGCTTTTACAGGCAGCTGAAGAGTCGACATGTCCACTCGTCACAGCTCGCTATGATTGGAGGAGAATTTCATCTCAGAAACCCATAGATCAAGGCAGTGGACATCTACAGCAAGAATATTTCAGGTCCTCGCAACACTTGCAGAGCATACCTGGAAGTCATTGTTGTAACTTATATGCGATGTCATTGATCACAGTCAACAATCTAAGCTATCCCGATGATCTAGCCATAGGGGAAGATCAAGTTTGGCAAGTCAATGCTCTGCTGGCGGCAGAGAGGATTGCCGTTCTGGATCGCATTGTATACATCTACCATCACTATAATGATGCCTCGTTGACCCGTGGGGCGGTGAGCGTGAGCCGAACACTTGATGACATTGAGCACCAGCGTCGAATCGCCCATTCACTTCAGAGTAATGGTCTTAGAGGAGTAGCCTTAGCTAGGCTTGAGGCATGGTCCTATTCAATCAAGGAATATTGGCATCAATTACCCCATGAGCATTCGCTTCCAGACGTATTACCGGTATTCAAAGCGATGCGAGATTTAGCTGATGAGTTCAATGTTCTTCCCTGGAATGAGCACACACCAACTGAGCACAAGCAACTTTTGTCGCATATCCTAAATAAGGAAGATGAGGTCAGCTGGCAACTGCTGACTGAACTTTCCAATAACCAATCAATCTGAAGTTTACTTAATGTTGCCTAGCCATTCAAAGGAAACCCTTCCGCTCGGCTCCTTAAAATGGGGCCAATTGCGTGACATGAAGCCGGCCAGCGATCGATGGGGCTTCGACCGCGGGATGCCGGTAGATCGCCATTACATTGAGCACTTTCTCCACAAGCACCACAAGGCCATTTCAGGGGTGTGCCTTGAAGTCTTGAACTCGGACTACACCCATCACTTCGGTGGCGACCAAGTAACTCAGGCTGACGTACTTGATATCAATGCTGAAAATCCTAGGGCCACTATTATTGGTGATATCACCGATCCCAGCACCCTTAAGCACGATCATTATGATTGCTTCATCCTGACACAAACCCTACAAGTGGTAGTGGACAGCGAAGCCTTACTTCGCAACGCATTTGCCGCGATGAAACCGGGCGGCGTGATACTCATCACCACATCTTTTGTTTGCAGTTATAGTCCGCATCCCATTGACCTGTGGCGCTTCACAGATGCATCTCTACGAATCTTGATCGAGCGCGCGACAGGAACAATTCCTTCGGATTTACAGTGCTTTGGTAATCTCGTCGCTACAATTGCCTTTCTGAAGGGATTAGCTGCCTGCGAATTATCCTCGGCAGAGTTGGATCATTTCGACAAGCGATATCCTATCATTATTGCGGCAAGAATTGACAAGCCGGTCGACGAAGGAGCTTGACGATGAGGCACGAATCCGTAGCAGCGCTACTGATGTATCACCGAGTTGCGAACTCAGAATTCGACCCGTGGAAGCTCTGCGTTTCTGAAGAGAATTTCCATGCCCAGTTAGTGGCAATAACAAAAGCTGCTACGACTATGGGCATTTCTGATTATGTTGAGGCAAATAAAGCTGGATATCCTCTCCCCAAACGCATAGCAGTCGTGACCTTTGACGATGGTTACGTCGACAATCTTCACACAGCATTGCCTTTATTGGCAAGGCATAAGGTGCCGGCCACCTTCTACATCACAACTGGATATGTTGGCAGTCCCCGAGAGTTCTGGTGGGATTGGCTGGAGACACTCCTAATTGTGCCCAATGAACTGCCTGCGGTTCTGGAATTGCACTTACCAGACTGCAAGCGTGAGTGGAAGCTCGGTGATGCACGAATCTACAACCACTTTGCACGCGCTGCAGATTGGGATGTTAATCCTTGGAGCGCGCCTGTTGGGACACGCCTTAATTTTTTCTACGATGTCTGGAAGACTTTGTGGCCCTTGCAGGATAAATTCCGTTGGAGCGTCTTGCAAGATATTGCCGATTGGAGCGGCCACCCTGAACCGACTAATCTAGAACGACGGCCAATGACTCATGATGAGCTTCGCAGGCTAGCCCAACAGGATTTTATCGAGGTGGGCGCCCACAGTGTGGATCACCCGCCGCTGCCCGCCCATCCAGAGTTTGAACAGCGGCGGCAGATCACGTTAAGTCGTGATTTTCTACAAGAGGTGTCGCCTAAGCCCGTACGCAGCTTCGCTTATCCGCATGGCGAGTTTTCTGCTCAAACAATCACGCTCTTGCAAGAAGCGGGTTTTGACAGTGCTGTTACGGTCGAGCAAAAGCTTGCGGGACCCAATTGCAACGCCATGGTCTTGCCTCGATTCGGCGTGCGAGACATGAGTGGCGATGATCTCGGTTTACGACTTCAGAAATGGTTCGACCACGTGCCGGCCGCTAATGGGTAGACGCGAGACTATTCTTGCGTGTGGTGGTGCTGGCTTTATCGGCTCTCATGCTTGTGTAGTGCTCCTCTTAAAAGGATATGACGTGATAGTGCTCGACAACTTCGCGAACGCGCGCCGCGACGTGTTGAAACACATTTCCAAAATTTGCGGCAGGAAGCCTCACTTGATCCAAGGAGACATCCGCAATCGCGCTTGCATGCATGATGTCTTCGCCAACTACCGCATCGATGCAGTCATGCACTTTGCAGGATTGAAGAGTGTTAGCGAGTCGGTGTCGCTGCCTTGGCTGTACTACGACATCAATGTGCATGGTACGTTGAATCTTCTTACAGCGATGCGCGAGGCGGAGGTTTTCCGACTGATTTATTCCTCATCATGCACAGTCTACGGCAACGCCGAGCACATGCCCTTGACTGAAGATTGCGCTCGGGGGTTCACTAGTCCGTACGGCCATACAAAACTAGTAGTTGAGGACATTTTGCATGAGTTTGCAAAAGCCGATACGCGCTGGGCTATCTCTTGTTTACGCTATTTCAATCCGTTGGGTGCCCATAAAAGTGGCACGATTGGTGAGCGTCAGCTAGGGACGCCATCCAACCTAATGCCATTGATAGTACAAGTGGCCGCAGGTGAGAGAGATTTCCTACGAGTGTACGGCAATGATTACCCTACGGCTGATGGCACTGCAGTGCGCGATTACATTCACGTGATGGATTTAGTTGAAGGCCACTTGGCGGCACTCGTATACATTCAGGAAAACGAGGGCTGGCATGCAGTGAATCTTGGTAGAGGCAAGGGCACTTCCGTACTTCAACTAATAGGCACATTTGAAACAGCCGTGAACAGATCGGTGCCATGGGAGTTTGCACCGCGCCGCTTTGGAGATATACCCGTGTGTTGGGCAGATCCCACATTGGCTTCAAGACTATACGGCTGGGCAGCACACCGCTCGCTTGAGCAGATGTGTTTAGACGCATGGCATTGGCAGTGCTCTTACCTTCCATGACTACGCAAGTACCACTTGTATCGGCTATAATCATCTTCTTTAATGGTGAGCGATTCCTAGGAGAGGCAATCGAGAGCGTGTTGGCACAAAGTTACGACAACCTTGAGCTGCTTCTAGTTGACGACGGTTCCAGCGATGACAGTGTGGAGATTTCGACCCACTACATCACTAAATACCCTCGAAAGGTCAAGTACCTGTGCCACGCTGATGGCCACAACCACGGGATGAGCGCTGCGCGCAATCTGGGTGTACTCCACGCAACCGGAAAGTATATAGCGTTTCTAGATGCTGATGACGTCTGGCTACCAGACAAGATTACCGAGCAAGTCTTACTCATAGAAGCCAACCCAGGAGTTGCCATGATTTACGGGCGTACGCAGATCTGGCATAGCTGGAACCCTCTCAATAACACCAAGGACTTCTTCTACCCGTTGGGAGTAAAACCCGATTGTATTTATCACGGTAGGCGCATGCTTGGCCAGCTGCTTGAAAATCGCTTTCAGTCTCCAACCACCTGCAATTCTATGCTGCTGCGTCGTGCCTTTTTAGAAGTTGGAGGCTGCGAAATAGCATTTCGCAACCAGTATGAAGACCAGGTGTTTTACTTCAAGCTGTATTTACAGCATGATGTGTACATAGCGAATGACTATTGGGCGCGCTACAGACAGCACGAAGACAACTCCGGCAACCATTTCGATCCAGATAGCTACTTTCGCGAGCGTGCTGCTTTCCTTGATGTAGTGATGCGCTTGGCATGCGCACAGTGGTCACAGCTTGATGGGGTCACCCAAAGGATTCTATTACGTGAGTATCTGTATACGCGATGGCCACGCGGCACGACTTGGGCTCAGAAGACGAGGAGGCTGCTGAAAAAGTTCATCAGCCGCAAGCTAACCGTCCAACGGCACTGAGCGGATGTGCGGCCCACAAGAGGTGGCCGGTCCGATTTTTCTTCCATGTCGCCTCAGAGGAGCGTATTCCGCGGTCACCTGGAGGCTCCGTGCCAAACAGGTCCCAGAGCAAATCGCCCAGCAGGGCCTATTAGGAGTTTGCAGAAAAACCATGCCGTGAGGCGTCTTTCTCCTCCCAAGCAGAGCTGGCCATGGCGGGGACTTGATGGGATGGGCTCAGACTCGCTATCCAACCATGAGCATCTGGATGGGGCCCTTGGCTGGCGTTGATGCTCCCTGCGGGCCCCTCCTTCTGGAGAACATCCCGTTCATGCTGTCGCCTCCAACGGTTTGAGCAGGTTGCCCAGTCGGATCAGGTTGTAGGCGATCACATGCAGTCCGAACACGGCAGTGACATTGCCCTGACCCCGCAGCTTGAACTGGCGCAATCCACCGAACTCCTTGATCCAGCCGAACACCTTTTCGATCCCGCGGCGTGCATGGATGGATTTGGCGTAGCCCTCATGGCGGGTGGTGCGGCCATCGATCGCGGAACCACCGGAGCGGCCGGAGTTCTGGGCCACATGTGGAGTGACGCAGAGCCGCCGCATCTCTGCGACGAATCCTCTGGTGTCGTAGTTCTTGTCGGCTCCGATGGTTTTCTGGTGAGCTCCCGGTAGATCCGCTGCCATCGCTTTGGCGGCCTCCCGTTCGCCGTAGCCATCGGCCTGCGTCACCCGGCAATTCACCCCCAGGGCATGACGGTTGTCCATGAGCACGTGGCCCCGATAGCTGGGCAGGGCCGGATGAACGTTGGACTTGCGGGCCAGCAGAGCGTCGGGATCGGTGCCGGAGCGGTGGGTCTTGTTGCTGAGCCTGAACCCGCGGAAATCGCCCTTGGCCCGCGTCTTACCGGTCTTGGCCTCCCCGAATCCCTCGCCCGGTCCGGATGGCGGAGGCGGCGGATCATCGTCCCCGTCGATGCGCTCCAGGGAGGTGTGAGAAGCCCAGGCCTGCAGCAGGGTGCCATCGACGGAGAAGTGCTCGTTGCTGAGCAGCGGTTTCACCTCCGGCGAGGCCATCAGCTTCTCCAGGAACCTGCCCATGACCTGGTCGTTGAGCAGCCGCTCGCGATTCTTGGTGAATGTCGTGGGATGCCAGATCGGATCGTCAGGGCTCAGACCCACAAACCAGCGAAACAGCAGGTTGTAGTGGAGCTGCTCCAGCAGCAGACGCTCCGATCGGATCCCGTAGAACGCCTGCAGCAACGAGGCCAGCAGCAACTGCTCCGGCGGCACCGAGGGCCTTCCTTCTGAGGCATAAAGCTCACAGAAGGTGGGATTGAGGCGATCGAGAGCCTGATCGGCCAGCTTGCGGATCCGCCGCAGCGGATGACTGGCCGGGATCCGCTCCTCGATCGAGACGCAGGAGAACAGCGAGCCGGTGCGCTCCTGTTGACCTCGCATCAAGGGATGGGCAGTTGCCCCATTGTCGCAGGGGTGGCCGGGTTTTTCAGCGAACTCTTAGAAGTCTGTCTCAGTAGGCCTGGCATGTGCGCCCTGCCTGCTGCGTCGTGTGCGGGAGCCGCATCTGACCCTTGGACTCTGAGCCCGCCAACGCCCCTGCTGCCGCAAGCGATCTGATCAGTTTCCTCCAGACGCTGCCGGACTGCCGGATGCGCCGGGGCATCCGCTATTCCCGGTGGTGGATGCTGCTGGTGGCGATCCTCTCGATCCAGAGCGGCCAGGGCTCGCTGGTGGGCATGGAGTGGGAATGAATCGCCTGGAGATCCAGCTCGGCTGCGAGATCGAGCGGGAAGAATAACAGATGGTTCTCCGGCAGCCACTCCACCGGTGAAGGCGGCAGCAGGGTTTCCTCGGGGCTCCAGGGGCGGAAGGCCTTGGGCTTGACCATGCCCCATTCTCCTGCCCAGAACCCTTGCTGTCACTAGGATCTGGGCAGATTCAGCGGCGGCTGTGCAAGGTGCGGGCGCGGATCTATGTGCGACAGCTAGGGGGATCTCCAAGCAATAGTGGCTCGATGCACCCAAAGAATCGCCAATGGTCGGACTGCAGATTGGCGGACTGAGCCTCACTAATGTCCCGAGATGGATTTTCGATTTTTACTGACAGTATCACAATGGCAAATGAATGATACAAACTCTCAATTAGCATCGGCCTAGATTTGTCATGTCTAAAAAGATGAGCCTTGGGTTTCGGCCAAACCAAACCAAACCTCATGGTCAGGACTCAACGTCAATCTAGCTGCATCTCACCCCGCAACCGCATCCCCCACGCATCCAGAAACGTCTTCCCACAGCTCGCCACCGGCACCGCCAGCAACAACCCCAGCAACTCCCCCAGCCCCAGCAGGCTGCCCAACCGGGCGCCGATCGGCAGGCTGATCAGCAGCCAGGCCGGCTGCAGCCCCACGATGCTGCCCATCAGCCGCGGCTGGATCACCTGATCCACCAGCTGGCCCACGGTGATCGCCGCCACCAGCACCTCGAGCCCCGTGCGGGGATCGTTGAGGGCCAGCAGGGCACTCACCAGCACGATCGTGAGGGCGCTGGCATAGGGCACCAGGGTGGTGAAGCCGATGGTCACGGCAAAGAGCACCCCATAGGGAATCCCCAGCAGCGTGAACACCAGGATCTGCAGGCCGCTCAGGATCAGCGCCAGCACCACCTGGCCGCCGAAATAACCCCGGAAGGTGCGGCTGAGCGTCTCCACCACCAGGGGCCGCACATCCGTCGGGAGCCACTGGGCCAGCCCCGCCGTGATCCGCTCGCCGCCCAACAGCAGGAACACCGAGAGCACCAGCACGATCACGGTGTTGACCGTGATGCCCACCGTGGCGCCCAGCAGCCCCAGCAGCCGTTGGCTGAGCTGACTGGCCAGCTTGCTCAGCCGCGTCAGCAGATCGCTGCTGAGATTGCCGAAATCGGTGGGAATCCCCTGCTCCTCGGCCCAGGCTTCCAGGGCATCCAGCCACACCTCTCCCTGGGCCAGCCATCCCGGCAGGGCCGCCACCAGTTCCGCCAGCTGGTCGATCAGGCGAGGCACCAGCCAGATCAGGGCCAGGACCAGCAACCCCAGGGCCAGTCCCAGCACCAGCACGATCGCCAGGGGCCGGGGCAGACCGCGCTGGCGTAGCCAGCGGCTGGGGATATCCAGCAGGAAGGCGATCAGCGCCGCCGCCACGAACAGGGCCGGGAAAGGTGCCAGGGGCACCAGCAGCTGCCGCAGCACCCAGAGGTTGAGCACCAGCAGCGGCAGCGCTAGGCCGACCTTCAACCAGGGGGGGAGCACCAGGCGTTCGAGCATCGCGGGGCAGGCGGAGGTACCGAGAACGCTTCAGCCCATCTGGGCCAGGTAGGCGGCACTGCCCAGCTCCACCAGGCGCCCATCCTTGGCCCGCACCTGAGCGTGCAGCTCGGCCCGGTAGGCAGCCACCGCCTCGGCCAGGGCCGGATCAGCCGTGGCCAGGATCTGCACTGCCAGCAGGCCGGCGTTGGTGCCGTTGCCGATCGCCACCGTCGCCACCGGGATGCCCGCCGGCATCTGCACGATCGAATGGAGGGAATCCACCCCCGAGAGAGCCCGGCTCTGCACCGGCACCCCGATCACCGGCAGGGTGGTGAGCGCTGCCACCATGCCGGGCAGGTGGGCGGCACCGCCGGCACCGGCGATGATCACCCGAAGGCCGCGGCCTGCGGCCTCCTGGGCGAACGCCACCATTTCCAGAGGGGTGCGATGGGCCGAGAGCACCCGCACCTCGGACGCGACCCCGAAGCGCTCCAGCACCGTCACAGCCGGCTGCATGGTGGGCAGGTCGGAGTCGCTGCCCATCACCACCGCCACCCGCGGGCCTGCAGCCGAGCTGGCAGCGGCAGAAGCGGCGGGGGCGGCACTGGGGCTCAAGAGCTGGCGGCGGAGGATGGAGCCATTCTCCCGTGTGCACCTCAGATGCGCTGGATCAGCAACGTGCGGCTGCCCCGTGCTGCCCGCTGCAGCCACGGCGCCGACCAGCGCTGGCGGGTGGGGGTGGATGCTGAAGGCTGGATCGCGGCGGTGGAGCGGATCGATGCGGGCAGCTCCGCCGCCGGCGACGACTGGCAGGGCGACTGGCTCAGTCCGGCGGGTGTCGACCTGCAGATCAACGGCGGCCTGGGGCTGGCCTTCCCCGAACTCAGCCCGGCCGATCTGCCCCGCCTGCTGGAACTGCTGGAGCTGCTCTGGCGCGATGGGGTGGAGGCGATCTGCCCCACCCTGGTGACCTGTGGCATCGAGCCCCTGCGCCAGGCTCTCGCCGTGCTGGAGCAGGCCCGCCAGCAGCACCGTCCGGGACGCTGCCAGCTGCTCGGCGCCCACCTGGAGGGGCCCTTCCTGCATCCGGACCGCCGCGGCGCCCACCCGGCGCACCACCTCGCAGCCCCGAGCCCGGCAGCCCTGGCCGAACGCATCGGCGGCTTCGAGGAGCAGATCGACCTGGTCACCCTGGCGCCCGAACTGGAGGGGGCCGAAGGCGTGATCCAGGCGCTGCGCGAGCGGGGTGTGGTGGTGAGCCTGGGCCACAGCACCGCCAACGAAGGCCAGGCCGCCGCCGCCTTCGAGGCCGGGGTGGCCATGGTGACCCATGCCTTCAACGCCATGCCGGGACTGCAGCACCGCGACCCCGGTCCGATCGCCGCGGCGGTGCTGCAGGGCGACGTGGCCCTCGGCCTGATCGCCGACGGCGTGCATGTGGCCCCCTCGATGGCCCTGCTGCTGCTGCGCCTGGCCCCGGAGCAGGTGGTGCTGGTGAGCGATGCCCTGGCTCCCTACGGGCTGGGTGAGGGACGCCACCGCTGGGATGAACGCCTGCTGCTGGTGCAGGACGGCAGCTGCCGGCTGGAGGACGGCACCCTGGCCGGGGTGACCCTGCCCCTGCTGGAGGGGGTGCGCCGCCTGGTGCGCTGGGGGGGGCTAGCGGAGCGGGCGATCGCGGCCGCCACGGTGACACCGCGCCGGGTGCTGGGGGATCAGCGGGATCCGGCCACCATGCTGGTGGGCACACCCCTGGGCGAAACCCTCCGCTGGCGGCTGGCGCCCGACCAGGGCAGCAGCCCGGAGCTCACCTGGCGGCGGGCGGCCTGAGCCCGGGGCCTGCTCCCTAGGATCCGCGCCAGTTGGTAGACGACTCCATGGCCGCTGAGCAGCTGCTGGACCCCTCCCAGGCAGGCACCGCGGCCGAGGGCACGGCAGGCAAGGCAGCCGAGAAGGCCGAGGTGAAGGGCTACTTCGAGACCACCGGCTTCGAGCGCTGGAACCGCATCTACAGCGAGAGCGAAGACGTCAACAAGGTGCAGCGGAACATCCGCCTCGGCCACCAGAAGACCGTCGACAACGTGCTGGCCTGGCTGCAGGAGCAGGGCAACCTGGCGCACCGCAGTTTCTGTGATGCCGGCTGTGGCGTGGGCAGCCTCAGCCTGCCCCTGGCCCAGCTGGGCGCTGGCTCGATCGCCGCCAGCGATCTCTCCGAGGCCATGGTGGCCGAAGCGGCCCGCCGGGCCAGCGAGGCCGGCATCCCCGCCAGCCGGCTGACCTTCTCCGCCTCCGACCTGGAGAGCCTCAGCGGCCGCTACGACACGGTGATCTGCCTGGATGTGTTCATCCACTACCCCCAGGCCGCGGCTGAGGAGATGGTGCGCCATCTGGCCGCCATGGCGGAAAGGCACCTGATCGTGAGCTTCGCGCCCTACACGCCGCTGCTCGCCCTGCTCAAGGGCATCGGCCAGCTGTTCCCCGGCCCCAGCAAGACCACCCGCGCCTACACGCTGCGCGAGGACGGCATCGTGAAGGCCGCGGCGGAGGCCGGATTCGTGCCCGTACGCCGCAACCTGAACCAGGCCCCCTTCTACTTCTCCAGGCTGATCGCCTTCGAGCGGCGGGAGGGTTCAGACCCCGGCCGGGGTTGAGTCCCCAGCGGCCAGGGGCTCCAGGATCAGGGCCTGGCTGTCGGCCAGGGTGAAGGCCTCCCCCTCCAGATGGGCCGCATCGATCGCCAGCCCCGGGGAGGCGAGCAGCAGCGTCCAGCCGCCGGTATGGGTGGGGAAGAGCTCGGGAAGACGCACCGCCATCGGTTCACCGCCCATGTGGGCCACCAGCGCCACGGCCCCGGACCCTTGAGGATCACGGCGCAGGCCGTAGAAGATGGTGGTGCAGGGGGTTGTGAGCAGGTCGAGGCGCTCGTCACTGACCCCCTCGCTCACCCGCAGGTTGTGACGTAGCCAGGGCCGCTCCCGGCGCAGCTGCCGCAGCGCCAGGTTGTGGGCCGCCCGTTCGGGCTCAACGCGGTCGGCATGCAGCCAGACGTTGCAGGCGGCATGCATGTCCTCCATGAACCGGCGGGCGAACGCCTTGAGCCAGGCCACATCCACCGTGGGGACCGCACCGGAGGGCTCGGCAGGGGCCGCGCCCTGGCACGCCGTGGCGGTGAGCTCGAGGTCGTAGTCGGTGGCTTTGATCGCCTCGGTGAGCGCCGTGAGGAAACCGCGCAGGTCCTCCAGGGTGGCGAAGCCGAGCCGCTTCAGACCGCTGAACAGGGCCCCGTCGCCGTACAGCTCAGGGGTGACCTGCCAGTCGAGGAAACCAGGCGCCTCCTCCGCCACCACCTTCACGCCGAAGCGATCATCGGTGTTGCGGAAGAACCCCCACGGCGCTCGCATCAGGCAGTGGATGAAGTCCATCGGCAGGCCGGGCGAGAAACCATAGGTGAGGGCCCCGATGGAAGGGTTGTCATAGGCATTGGCCAGCACCTCGGGCAAGGTCGCGCCGAGGTTGAGGTTGATGGGCTCACTGGCCGCCACCTGGGTGCCGCGACGCAGGGTGTCGTGATTGCCGCAGCCGGTGATCCAGCCGGCTCCGAACTGCATCTTTTCGCAGACGCGCCGCCATTTACGCGCCCAGAATCCCTGCAGAGCCGGGGTGTTGTGGGCGAAGATCAAGGGGCCCCACTGAAATGAATCGGGACGCAGCTCCACCAGATCGCGGTAGGTGGAGACCTCCTCCCATCCTTCGGCAGGCCAGGGGCGGCCATCCTCGTAGATCACGAACGGGCGCCAGCGGGCTGGTCCGATCTCCTGGACCAGATCCCCCATCGCCAGCAGGTAGGGGTCGTCGTAGTCCACCTTCTCGGTGAGGGGGTTGAAGTATTTGAAGTCCTGACCGCCGTCGATCCGGATCCCATCCGCACCGGTGCTCACCTTGCGGCGCTGCATCTCCAGCAGGATGGCCCGCACACCAGGGTTCTGATGGTTCACATCCTGGCCATACATGTTGGGCCCCTTCAGAAAACTGACATTCAGGAGGTCCAGGGCCTGGTTGTCGGCATGGCCGTAGACGAGGTCATAGATCAGCCGGATCGGGCCGGTGGGAAAGTTGTGGAGCTCGGCCACGAAGTCCACCAGTTCATCGGGCCGCAGGGTTTCCAGCAGGGCGGGGTTGGTGGCCGCACTGCCGAAGATCACCACGTCGTAGCCCCAGTTCTGCAGATCGGGCCGCCGCAGCCTCACCCGCACCTCGTTGGGATCCCGGAAGAGACCCTCGGTTTCCGAATCGAGCATCGCCCCGTCCTCGGCGCAGATGCTGAAGAAGTCGTCCTCCGCCTGGCCGGCGCGCACCTCCACCGTGGGCTCGATCGGCAGGAGCTGCACGGCGTCGTAACCGATCAGGTTGGTTTCCGCCGGCGTCAGGGGCTCGCCGTGGCGCAGCTTTCGGGCCAGCTCGCGGTAGAGCGCCGTGAGGCCGGAGACATAGCCGTTGGGCGAGGCCGTGCGCACATGCAGCTGCAGAATGTTGCTGGGAGCCGGCACCGTGAAGGGACACGGCGGCTCGTTCTCCGCAGCGTCGCGCAACACCGCCGCGGCCATGGCTTCGTAATAGGGCAGATCGGCCCGCCGCCGCTGCAGGGCGTCGACGTCGTACACCTCTGCCGGGGCGTACACCCCGAAGGGATAGGAGCTGCCCATCGGATCGCCCACCCTGAGCACGCCGTTGGTGTCCGGGCAGAGGTAACGCAGCCAGTACAGGGAGCCGATCGCCTGCGTGGTGCCGGCCTGCAGGCCGTTCAGCACACCCCACTGGTAGTCACCCTGCTTCTCGAGCTGCACATAGTCGCGGCGGAAGCGCACGGTCTGCTCGTCCCGGCCGGGATCGATGGGTTCGATCGGGGTGAACACCTCCAGGAGAATGTTCTTGGGCTGGATCACATCCCCGGAGAGTTCGGGCGTCCAGAAACCGATCTGGGTGAGTCCGTCCGCTCCCGGCCGGGCCCCCAGCCCCGTGGCCAGCTGACGGGCCTTCTCAAGGGTGGAGGCATCACTGGCCTCGATGGCCGCGGCCCAGGCGAGGAGCTCGGCGGTGGGCTCCGCCTCCAGCCGGATCGCGGGCTGGGCAGCTTGCAGGACAGCTCGTTGGCTCACGGCATCCTCTCCAATCACAGCAGCGGGAACGGCGGGCCATGGCCCACCCCCGGACCTCACGGTGCCATGCCAAGGCCATCGCCGAGGCGGCGGAGCCGGGGCGGCAGGGGCGCTTCGAGCTCGAGACGCCGGCCCTCGGGTGCGGTGAGGCTGAGCCGATGGGCATGCAGGTGGTAGCCCCCCTGCCCAGGCAGGACCAGCGGCTCCACATCCCCGCCAGGCCGGTAGAGGGGATCCCCCAGCAGGGGGGCGCCGGCGGCGGCCGTGTGGATGCGGATCTGGTGGGGCCGCCCGCTGGCGATCGCCACCTCCACCAGCCAGCCGGCCTCGCGGCGCTCCAGCAGGGTGAGGGTGCTGGCAGCCGGCAAGGGCCGTTCCCCGCCGGCCGCCCAGATCGCACCCAGCCGCCCATGGGGCCGCCGGCCGATCGGGGTGGTGATGGTGAGGCTCTCCCCGGGGAGCAGGCCCGCGAGGGCGCTGGCCGGTCCCACGGCGATCAGGGCCCGGTACCGCTTGCGGCAGCCCGCCGGCTGGGCCGGGCCCGGGGTGGCTGCGGTGCTGTCCCGCAGCAGGGCACTGAGCCAGGCCCTGCTGGAACGGCACCGGGCGCACACCAGCAGGCCGGAGGTGAAGCGGCCCAGCCGGTGCACCGGCCGGGGCAGGCCGGCTCCGTCCTCCAGGTCCCCGGCAGCCACCCGACGCTCGATCTGACGCAGCACCGTGTGCTCGAGGAACCCCCCGGCCGGCAGCACCGGCAGGCCGCTGGGCTTGTCGAAGACCACCAGGTCGCCGTCATCCCACAGGGGGGCCGGCAGCCGCGGCACGGCGGGCTCCTCCCACGGGGGCCGCCGCCAGGCGAGGCGATCCCCCGGAACCAGCGGCCCATCGGCCCGCAGGACCTGCCCATTCCGACTGATCTCGCCGGCGGCGAGGCGCTGCAACCACAGCAGGCGGGACGAATGGGGATAGCGGGCGGCGTAGAACCCGCTCACGCTGGGCACGGCATCCACTGGCAGCCCTGCTCTCGGCTGCAGAGCGGCAGCGTCCACCCGGTCGCGGTAGGTGTGGCCCGTGTTGGGGGCGGCGGGCAGCCAGGCGTCCTCCATCAGCAGGGCAGGGCGCGGTGCTCGGGCGGCAGGCGACTCAGTCGACCAGCCCGTGCTCCAGGGCGTAGCGCACCAGCTCAGTGCGGCTGGCGGTGCCGGTCTTGATGAACAGCCGGCTCACGTACTTCTCGACGTTGCGGATGGAGGTTTCCAGGCGCCGGGCGATCTCCTTGTTCATCATCCCCTCGGCCACGAGCTGCAGCACCGAGGCCTCCCGGGGGGTGAAGACGAGTTCGCTGCTGCCGGGCGCCTTCTTCGCCGGCCCCCCCGTGGCCAGGAGGGAGCGGATCTCGGTGATCTGCTTCGCCATCTGGCCGATGTCGGCATCGGCGAAGCGGGCCGCCTCGGCCAGCAGGCGTTCCTGGCGGCGCACCGCGTTGCGCACCCGGGCCACCAGCTCATCCGGATCGAACGGTTTGGGGATGTAGTCGTCGCATCCCGCCTGGAAACCGGCGATGCGGTCGGCCGTCATCCCCTTGGCGGTGAGGAAGATCACCGGGGTGCCGCCCAGCCGTTCATCGGCCCGCAGCTTCTTCAACAGCCCGTAGCCATCGCAGCGGGGCATCATCACGTCGCTGATCACCAGATCCGGCAGCAGCTCCTGGGCCTTCTCCCAGCCCTCTTCGCCGTCAGTCGCGGTGCTCACCTGGAAGCCCTCATCCTCCAGATAGGCCTTCACCGCCGAGCGCAGGCCGGGCTCATCGTCCACCAGCAGCAGGCGCACCGGTGGTCGCGGCTGGGTCTCGGCGCCGGGATCCTGGGGCTGATCGGCGACCTGATCAGCAGCCCGATCAGCGGTTGGATCGCTCAGCTGGGCAGCGGTGCTGCCGGAGTCAGCGGCGGGGGAAGGGTCGATCGTCATGGGGTTCAGTCTGCAGATCCTCAGCGGGAGCGTCCAGGCAGCACCTGCTCGGATTCCCGCAGGGTGGTGCTGTAGCCGAGCTGGCGGGCCACGGCCGTCAGACCGCTGGGATCCTGCCCGGCCCGCTCGGGATGGCAGACCGCCCACCACACCAGGTGATCCGCCCGGTTCGCCGGGGTGATCACCCCGCCGGGGTTGAGCGAACGGATCAGCCGACGGCCGTTCTCCGCCGTCAGCCGCATCGGCGCCTCCGGGGTGCAGCCCACCGTGTCGGTCTGAATCGTGACGTTCGTTCCCTGCTGGCGCCACAGCTGCGCCCGCCACAGGCCAGGACTGTCCGCATCCGCCACCGGTCCGTAGACCCCGAGCACCTGCAACCCCTCAAGGCTGGGGCGTTCTTCCAGCACCACCAGCCCCGGCGGCCGGTCGACGGCGTTCGCCCGCGCCGGCCGCGGCACCATCCCAACGGCCGGCAGCAGGGCCGTGCCCCCCAGCAGGATCACAGCCAGGTTCCTTGGCAGGGTTCTTGGCAGGGAGCCGCCCAGACGTGGCCTCGGCAGCGGCCCCCACGGGGTTGGCAGCATGGCGGCAGGCACGACCTTCCATGCTCGCCTACCTCGATCACCACGCCAGCACCCCCTGTGATCCGGCGGTCGTGGACGCGATGGCGCCCTGGTGGAGCGAGCAGTGCGCCAATCCCTCCAGCCGCGGCCACCGCCCCGGGCTGGCCGCCGCCGCCGCCGTGGAGCAGGCCCGGGCCCGGGTGACCGAGGCGCTGGGGGGCGGGCCGGCGGAGGTGGTGTTCACCAGCGGCGCCACCGAAGCCAACAACCTGGCCCTCAAGGGTGTGGCCGAGGCGGCCCTCGAACGGGGGGAGCCGCGGCGGCGGCTGGTGAGTGTGGTGACCGAGCACCGGGCCGTTCTGGATCCGCTCCGCTACCTCGAACGCCACGGTTTTCCCCTCACCCTGCTGCCGGTGGGATCCGACGGCCTGGTGGATCCGCAGCGGCTGGAGGAGGCCCTCACCCCGGAGGTGCTGCTGCTCTCGGTGATGGCCGCCAACAACGAGATCGGCGTGCTGCAGCCGATCACGGCGATGGCCGAGCGCTGCCGGCGGCAGGGCGTGCTGCTGCACGTGGACGCCGCCCAGGCGGCCGGCCACATCCCGCTGAGCCTGGCGGTCCTGGGGGCCGACCTGCTCAGCGTGAGCGGCCACAAGTGCTACGGGCCCAAGGGGGTGGGGGCGCTGCTGCGGCGCCCGGGGCTGGCCCTGGCCCCCCAGCTGCACGGCGGCGGTCAGGAGGGGGGGCTGCGCGGGGGCACCGTGGCCGTGCCGCTGGTGGTGGGCCTGGGCGAGGCCCTCCGCCGGGCCGAAGCAGACCGGCCGGCCCGGGCCAGCCGACTCGGTGCCCTGCGCGACCAGCTGTGGAGCGGGTTGGAGGCGCTGGGCGGCATCCGCTGCAACGGCGCCGGGGCTCCCCGTCTGCCCCACAACCTCAACGTCACCGTGGACGGGGTGGATGGGGCCGCCCTCCACCGGCTGCTGCGCCGCCGCCTCGCCGTGAGCAGCGGATCCGCCTGCAGCCAGGGCTCCCCCTCCCACGTGCTGGCGGCCCTGGGCCACAGCCGCGCCGAAGCCGCCGCCTCGATCCGCTTCGGCCTGGGCCGGGGCACCACGGCGGCGGAGGTGGCCGTGGCGATCGATGCCGTGGCCGAAGCCCTGCGGCAGCTGCGGGGCTGAGCCGAGCGGCACTCAGGCGAACACCGTGGTGAGCAGCAGGAAACCCACAGCCCCCAGCAGGGCCAGCACGGCCTGGGCCAGCTTGCTCACCAGCATGCCGGCCACCACCGCCAGGCCCACCACCAGCGAACGCCGCAGCCGCAGCAGCCCCATGGGCCCCAGGGCGGTGGGGGCCGTGATCAGCTCCCCCAGGCTGGCCCCCAGCAGCGGGCCCACCAGCGCCCCGAGCAGCGGTCCCCCCACCGGCAGGGCCGGCAGCAGGCCCACCAACCCCACCAGCAGTCCCAGCCCGGCCCCGATGTAGGCCCAGCGGGTGGCCTTGAGCCGGGCCGGGCCGAGCACCAGCCCCAGGGCGTCGGCGCCCCAGCCCAGCAGCAGCAGGACACAGGCCAGCAGAAAGGGCGCCCAGCCGGCGGCCCAGCCCACGGCCCAGAGCCACAGGCCCGCCCCCACCGGCAGCAGGGCCAGGCCGGGCAGCAGCGGCAGCAGGGTGCCCGGGATGGCCAGCAGCTGGATCAGCAGGGCCGCCCACCAGAGGCCATCGAGGGCGGTCATCACGGGCAGGGCGAGGTGGGGGAGGTGGGGGAGGTGGGGGAGGTGGAACCTGAAGCCGTTCATGGCCGCCGCCGCGCCACGCGGAACTTGGCCGAGCGGCTGCGGGGGTTGGCCTCCGCCTCCTCGGCGGCGGCCACCAGGGGCTTGCGGGTCACCCGTTCGAGCCGCTCATCACGGAGGAAGGCCGTCTTGACGCGGCGATCCTCCAGAGAATGGAAACTGATCACCCCGAGCAGCCCTCCGGGCCGGAGCCAATGGGGCACCTGCTCCAGCCAGCGCTCGAGCACCCCGAGCTCATCATTCACCGCGATGCGCAGGGCCTGGAAGGTGCGGGTTGCCGGATGGATGCGGCCGCGCCGGGCCGCCGGCGGATAGCAGCCCCCCACCAGCCAGGCCAGCTCGGCGGTGCTGCGGGGCTGGCCTGGCTGGCTCCACGGCCCCTGCTCCTTGATCCGCCGGGCGATGCGACGGGACAGGCGCTCCTCCCCGTAGGCATAGATCAGGTCGGCCAGTTCGCCCTCTTCGAGCCGATCGAGCAGCTCGGCGGCGGTCTCCCCCCCTTCCGGATTCATGCGCATGTCCAGGGGGCCCTCGGCGCGGAAACTGAAGCCCCGCTCGGCCACATCCAGCTGGGGGCTGCTCACCCCCAGATCGGCCAGCACCGCCAGCGCCGGCTGCGGCGGCCGGAAGTCGGCGAAGTTGGTCGCCACGATCGTGACCCGATCGCCGAAGGGGGCGAGGTGCTCGGCGGCGGCGGCGCGGGCGGTCGGATCCTGATCCAGCCCGATCAGGCGCAGGCCGGGATGGGCCTGCAGCAGCAGCGCGCTGTGGCCGCCGCCGCCGAGGGTGCAGTCGATCAGCAGGCCGCCACCGCCCCCCTCGGCCAGCAGGGCTTCCAGGGGCTCGAAACTGGCCAGCACCGCCTGGGCCAGCACCGGCTGGTGGACGAAGGGGGGAGCGGCCGCGGCATCGCAGCCGGTCTCACCGGCAGCCTCGGAAGGTGGCAGGGGAACAGAGGGGGGCACGAAACCTTCCTAAGATCCCGCCATTCGCCCACAGCCCACGGCCCCATGACGCAGCTGGAGACGCGCACGGAGCCGATGGTGGTCAACTTCGGCCCCCACCACCCCTCGATGCACGGGGTGCTGCGGCTGGTGGTGACCCTCGACGGCGAGGACGTGGTGGACTGCGAGCCGGTGATCGGCTACCTGCACCGCGGCATGGAGAAGATCGCCGAGAACCGCACGAACGTCATGTACGTGCCGTACGTGAGCCGCATGGACTATGCGGCCGGCATGTTCTACGAGGCGATCGTGGTGAATGCCCCCGAGCGCCTCGCTGACGTGCCGGTGCCCCGGCGGGCCAGCTACATCCGGGTGCTGATGCTGGAACTCAACCGCATCGCCAACCACCTGCTCTGGCTTGGCCCCTTCCTGGCCGACGTGGGCGCCCAGACACCGTTCTTCTACATCTTCCGGGAGCGGGAGATGATCTACGACCTCTGGGAGGCGGCCACCGGCCAGCGCCTGATCAACAACAACTACTTCCGCATCGGTGGGGTGGCCGCCGATCTGCCCTACGGCTGGCTCGAGAAGTGTCTCGACTTCTGCGACTGGTTCGGCCCCAAGATCGATGAATACGAGAAGCTGATCACCAACAACCCGATCTTCCGCCGCCGGATCGAGGGGCTGGGCATCGTGACCCGCGACCAGGCGATCAACTGGAGCCTCTCCGGGCCGATGCTGCGGGCCTCCGGCGTGCCCTGGGACCTGCGCAAGGTCGACCACTACGAGTGCTACGACGACTTCGACTGGGCTGTGGCCTGGGAGCAGGAGGGCGACTGCTTCGCCCGCTACCGGGTGCGGATCCAGGAGATGCGCGAGTCGCTCAAGATCCTGCGCCAGGCCTGCGCCATGATTCCCGGCGGCCCCACTGAAAACCTCGAAGCCAAGCGCATGGCCGAGGGCAAGGGGGGTGAAGCCAGCGGCTTCGATTACCAGTACGTGGCCAAGAAGGTGGCCCCCACCTTCAAGATCCCCAGCGGCGAGCTCTACACGCGGCTGGAGTCCGGCAAGGGGGAGATCGGCGTGTTCATCCAGGGCAACGACGACGTCACCCCCTGGCGCTTCAAGATCCGCGCCGCCGATCAGAACAACCTGCAGATCCTGCCCCACATCCTCAAGGGCCACAAGGTGGCCGACATCATGGCGATCCTCGGCTCGATCGACGTGATCATGGGCTCGGTGGATCGCTGAAACCTGCGGCCCAACAGAAGCCACCACTTAGGCCCAGGTTTCTGGCGCGACTGCGGCAGGCCGGCTGCCTGGTGCCCGCCGCCCTCACGGGCTACCTCTCGCTCAAGGGCGCCCACCCGGACCTGCCCGGCTTTGCCTGCCCGCTGAGGTCCCTCACCGGCGTTCCGTGCCCCACCTGCTTCCTCACCCGGGCCACCGCGGCCAGCCTCCACGGCCGCTGGAGCGAAGCCCTGGATCAGCACGCGCTCGGGCCACTGGCCGCCGCGGCCCTGCTGGTGTGGTCGGTCCAGGCGATCCGGCAGCGCAGGCTGGTGCCCCGGGGGCTGCTGCGCGCCTGGCACGGAGCCGTGGCCCTGGCGGTGCTGCTGGGCTACTGGGGGGTTCGGCTGCTGCTGCAGTTCGGTCTCGGACTTCCGGCCTTCCCCTCCGGCTGAGGACAGCGCGGGGCGGGGCTCCTCAGCTCAGCACTCCGCGGTGGTAGGCCACGTTCTGGATGTAGAAGCTGGACACCGGCACGGCCACCAGGGCGCCGAGGCCACAGGTGACCAGCGTCACCACGCCCACCACCAGGCCGGTGAGGATCTCGATCCCCACGAACTCCCAGCCCTTGGGCGAGCGGTACACCGCCTGGAAGGAGGCGCCGAGGGCATCCAGCACCGGCTGATCGGTGGTGAACACCCTGTTCACATACACCGGGCCCACCAGGGCCACGGCGATGCCCGGCAGGATGCAGAGCACGATCCCCACAACGGTGGCGAGGCTGAACAGCAGCCCGGCGAGCAGATAACGCCACGGCCGGCGGAACAGGGCCTGGAAGGCCGCCTCGATCCCGATGGTCTCACCAGTGGCGTAGTGGAGCGCCGGCACCGCGGTGAACAGCACCCCCACCAGACTCGAGAGGATCGAGAACGGCAGCTGGCCGAGCTGGCCCAGGGCCATGGTGGTGCCCGCGACGGCATCGGACATGGCCTCACCGCCCGCGGCCAGGTAGGCGATCACATGGATCACCATGTAGATGATGAACCCCATCGCGCTGATCACCGCCGTGGCCACCCAGATCAGCAGCATCGTGGGGACATGGGCCAGGAACACCTGCCAGGCTTTCGTCAGGCTGGGCGGCTCGTAGGCAGCGGAGGAAGCCAAGCAAGAATCGGGGAGGGCGGCCCACGGAATGTAGGCAGCCTGTTCGAGGCGAACAACCAGGAGCCACGACCCAGAGGCGCTACGACCCAGAGGCGCTGCGACCCCGAGGGGCTACAACGCAGAGGGCCTCCAACCCAGGCCCACCGCCCTGCGACACTCCAGGCCGCCATGGATCCTTCAAGCTGGCTGCTGCTCTGCCGCAGCGTGCGCTTCGGTGACACCGACGCCGCTGGTGTGATGCATTTCGCGCGGCTGCTGGAGTGGTGTCACCAGGCCTACGAGGAGAGCCTCGAGCGCTACGGCATCGCCGCGGCCGCTGTGTTCCCGACGCCCGGGACCGCCTTGCCGGTGGCCCTGCCGGTGGTGCACTGCCATGCCGACTTCCGGCGACCGCTGGTGTGCGGCGATCCGCTGGCGATCCGCCTCGCGCCGCAGCGTCTCGACCCCGGCAGCTTCGAAGTGGACTTCACGCTGAGCTGCCAGGGAGACACCGCCGCCACGGCGCTGATCCGCCATGTGGCGATCGACAGCCGGCAGCGCCGCCGCTGCGACCTGCCGGAGCCTCTCAACCGCTGGCTGGAGGCCTCGAGCCTGGGGGGCGTGCGACCGCTGTAGCCCAGAACAGGGCTGCCAGCTGGAGCGGCAGCAGGCTCGCCAGCAGCGCCATCGGATGGAGAGCGCCGTCCTGGGGGATGGCGCCGAAGGCCGTGACACTGGCCCCGGCAGCCGCCAGCAACGGCAGCAGGCCGAGGCGGCCCCTGGAGACGAGCCGGCCCGGCCGTGGCGGCTCGGTGGACATCAGAACCAGTCCTTCACGGCGTCGATGTAGGTGGCCTGGAACTCCTCGTTGGTTTTGGTGAGGTAGAGAATCCCCTCGATCAGACCGATCACGCCCATCACGAAGCTGGCCAGACCACAGGTCACCACCCCACCGGCCAGGGACACCACCAACATGATGATGCCGGGCTTGGTGTAGCCCAGGATGAACTTGTGCACCCCGAAGGCCCCCAGGAAGATGCCGGTCAGCCCCGCCGCGAGCTTCTTGTTGCTCAGTTCGGCATCACTCAGCGTGGACATCGCGGGGCAGGCTCGGGCGGGGGGATCCACCCGCTTCTAGCGATCTCAGCCACTCCTGCCAAGCGGCCCGTTGCCACTTGCCCATCGAGCCGGGCGCCAGGCTGGGGCAGCCCAGCCAGCGGCAGGGACGCTCCGCCGGTGGCCAGGCAGCCGTGGCCTGACGCAGCAGCTCCCGCAGGGCCTGGCCATCGGCCCCGCTGCGCTCCCGCACCAGGGCCACCAGGCGCTGGCCCCACTCGGGATCGTCCACTCCCAGCAGCAGCAGCTCCTGGAGCGGCCAGCGCCGCGCCACGGCCAGCTCCCGCAGCCGCGCCTCAAGCTGCTC
Source organism: Aphanothece stagnina RSMan2012 (assembly GCF_046764815.1). Taxonomy (NCBI): domain Bacteria; kingdom Bacillati; phylum Cyanobacteriota; class Cyanophyceae; order Chroococcales; family Aphanothecaceae; genus Aphanothece; species Aphanothece stagnina. The sequence continues at coordinate 49,888 of NZ_JBKOUC010000008.1, read as the reverse complement.
GGGGAACACCGTCTCGCCGCCGCTGAGGATCGCCCCGTCCAGCCGGCCGAGCACCACAAGCCCCCCCGCCCCGAGCCGGGCCCCGTCGCCGCTGCGCCACCAGCCATCGGCGCTGCGCGGCAAGGGGGCGAGGCGGCCGTGCCGCAGCACCCCGGGACTGAGCCGATCCGTGCACACCTCCAGGGCCGTGCCTTCTGCGGCAAGCCGCAGGGCCACCCCCGCCAGCGGGGGGCCGCAGCCCTCCTCCCCCGCCAGGAAGGCCTCCGGGGCCAGGGCGGTCACCATCGCGGCCGTCTCGGTGGCGCCGTAGCAGGGTGCGAGCCTCAGGCCCGCCTCCCGGGCCCGGCGGGCCAGCCAGGACGGCAGCGGAGCCCCTCCCACCCAGATCACCGCCAGCCGTTGCAACCAGGCCAGGCCGGCCGGCTCGGCCACCAGCCGGGCCAGCTGGGTGGGCACCAGGGAGATCAGCGCGGCCCGATCGCCGGGGAGAACGGGGAGATCCGCAGGGTCCTGGGGGCGCCGCAGAACCTCGGGCGCAATGGCGACATGGCCGCCCCCCCACTGGCGGGCGCGGATCCAGGGCAGCAGGCCGCTCACATGGTGCAGCGGCAGGGGGTTGAGGTGCACGCAGGCGGCCGGCTCGAGCCCCAGCTCCACCAGCCACCGGCCCGTCGCCGCCGCCGAGGCCTCCAGATGGGCCAGGGGCTGCAGGCACCAGCGCCGCCCCCCACGGCTGCCGCCGCTGCCCACCACCACCCCGGGGCCCCAGTCGGCGGCCAGAACCTCGAGGGTGGCCCTACCAGTGGCGGTGGGGGAGGTGGGAGCCGGGGAGGCGAGGGCCGCAGCCAGGCCAGCGGTCTCCTGGGGGGCGGCCAGGGGAACCACCCGACCGGCCCGCCAGGCCCGCTCCAGCTCCGCAGGGGTCATGCCGCCGCCTCCCACACCCCTTCGGGATCGGGGCTGGCCAGGCCGCCGCCGGGCTGCCAGTCGCCGGCGAGGCCCGGGGCGGTCGGGGTTGGCCCCTGCCCCTGGAGGGCCGCCAGATGCTCCAACCAGCGCCGGCCGATGCCCGTTTCAAAGGCCGTGCTGAGCACCATCCGGGGCGTGCCGCGCTGCAGGGCCGCCAGCAGGGGCCGGGGATCGCCCTCCTGGCTGGGGCGGCGCACCTGCCAGCCGGGCCAGCGATCGGCCTGGGTCGGGTCGTGCCGCAGGGATTCGTCCAGGGCCACCGGCAGCCGCAGCGCCAGCGCCGTCAGGCCAGCCTGGTCGGCCGGATCCAGGGGCTGCTCCAGCCACTGCAGCCGCGGCTCGTCGGCCAGCCGTTCCGCCCAGGCCCAGGCCGTGGCACGGCTCCAGCCCCCGTTGGCGTCCAGGCGCAGCTGGGCCGTGGCGGGCAGGCGGCTGAGGAGCTGCTCGAGCACCCGCCGCTCCCGGGCGTCCTCCCCGGCCGCCACCTTCCATTTGAGCGTCAGCCCTGGCCGGCGCCACACGTCCGGCGGCAACTGGTCGATGGCCCCCAGGGCGGCCTCCCCCGCCGGCAGCAGCACGGCCCCGGCGGGGGCCGGCAGCCAGCGCTGCGGCGGCAGGCCGTCCAGCTCGGCCAGGGCGGCCCCGAGCGCAAAGGCCAGGCTGGCGGGGCAGGTCTGCCGGGCGAGCCACTGCTCCAGCTCCGGCCGGGATCGCAGGCTCCCCAGCGCAGCGATGGCCCGGTCCAGCGGCTCCGGATTCCCCTCCAGCGGGGCTGCCTCCCCCCAACCCAGCGCCCCCTCCGGAGTTTCCAGGCGGAGCAGCCAGCCGTCCTTGCCGTCGAGGCAGCCGCGGGCCGTGATCAGGGGCCGGGGCAGCTCCAGCCGGAAACGGCGCCAGGCGAGGCGGATCGGGCCGGCCCACGGCCGCTCCTGACCCGATCGGAGGGGAGCACCGGCCATGGATCAGATCCAGCGGCCCAGGGCCAGGCCCAGGGCCAGCCCCAGGCCATTGAGCGCCTGAAACCGCAGGGCCAGGAACTTGCTGCCGGCCACCCGCTCCGGCAGGTCATGGTGGCAGCCCAGCAGGGTGATCAGCCGGCGGGCGGGGGGCAGTCCGATCGCCCCGAGCAGGGCCGTGAGCGGCCATCGCCCCAGCACCACCGGCGCCCACTCCAGCGCCAGGGCCAGGGCCACGATCCAGGGCACCAGGGCGGCGGCGGTCGCGGTGCCCAGCTGCACGACGGGGGAGTGCTTGCCATGGGCACGGTCCTCCGCCACCTGGTGGAAATGGGAGCAGAACAGCACCAGCGTGGTGGCCAGGGCGGGGCCCGACCCCAGCACCAGGGCGGCGCCCCAGGGCACGGTCGCCGGGCCGGTCGGGGTCGGGGCCAGGGCCAGCAACCCGGCCGCCGTGGCCAGGGGACCGAAGGCCAGCCAGCAGAGCGGTTCGCCCAGACCGCGATAGCCGAGCCGGAACGGCGGACCCTGGTAGAGGTAGCCGAGGGCGCAGCAGGCCAGCACCAGGGCGAGCACCAGCGGGGTGCTGCCCCAGGCCACCAGCGCCATCAGGGCCAGCCCTGTCCCCAGGCAGGCGTTCGCCCACAGGGCCACCCGGTCGCGGCGACCGGTGAGGTTCACCACCGAGTGGGGCTTGCCGTGGGTGTCCACCCCCGTGTCGGCATCGAAGACATCGTTGGTCAGGTTCTCCCAGGCCAGCAGCAGCACGGCCGCGGCCAGGAAGAGCAGCAGCTGGTCCAGGCGCACCACCTCCGCGCGGCCCCAGCGCCAGCCCGCGGCGAGCAGCACCGGCATCACCGCCACGGCGTACATCGGCCACTTGATGGCCGCCTTCCAGAGCCGGCGGCGGTCGCAATGGGCGGCGGGGGGTTCCGGGGCGGTGGGTTCCGGGGGGGCAGCGGGAGCGGTGGCGTAACGGCTTGCGACGACCTCGGGCTCAGGCATGGGGACCGAAGGCTGCAACCGTGGTGGGACCCATACATTTGAGCAGCTCTTCGCGGTGGCTCCAGGCCCCAGCAGGTGCTGGCTCCCGATTCCTTCACCGATCTGCTGGCCCTGGCCAGCGAGGGCGCCCGCCACGTCGAGGAGGAGGGTGTGCTCAGCCTGGCCATTCCGATGGCCGGAGGGGACCCGATGGCCCTGCTGCCGCGGCTGGACGGGGGCGACAGCTTCCGCTTCCTCTGGGACGGCGCCCCGGGCCTCTGCATCGCCGCCAGCGGCCGCACCAACAGCCTGGAACTGAGCGGCCCGCGCCGCTTCGAACTGGCGCAGCGCTTCGCCAGCGCCAGCCTCAACCGGCTGGCCGGCCATGGCCCCTGTCCCCCCCTGGCCCGGCCGCGGGTGCTGCTGGCCTTCGGCTTCTTCGACGCCCCCCTGGAGGCCGCCCCCGCCGCCGTGCCTGGGGTGCAGGCGGTGCTGCCCCGCTGGCAGCTCAGCCGCCATGGCCGCCATTGCTGGCTGCGGCTGCAGCGGCCCCTCGGGGGGGGAATCACCGCCCGCAGCCTGGCGGAGGAGCTCTGGGAGACCGCCCGCCACCTGGAGCGGCTCAGCGCCGAACCGCCGCAGTTCCAGCCCGTCGGCGTGGCCCTGCGCTCCCCCTGGCAGGAGCACTACCGCCGGGTGGCGGCCCAGGCCCTGGAACTGGTGCAGGCCGACGCCCTGCAGAAGCTGGTGCTGGCCGTGCGCCAGCAGCTCACCCTGACCACCCTTCCCGACCCCCTGGCCCTGCTGGCCCCGCTGCGCCGGCACCAGGGGGGGAGCTGCCGCCTGCTCTGGCAGCGCAGTGCCGGTTCAGCGCTGATCGGAGCCTCCCCGGAGCGGCTGCTGACGATCCGCCAGGGGCAGCTGCGCAGCGATGCCCTGGCCGGCACCGCCCCCGCCGGGGCCAGCGCCGCGGCCCTGCTCCAGTCCGCCAAGGACAGGCTCGAACATGAACTGGTGGTGGACACGATCACCGCCGTGCTCGCCCGGGCCGGCCTTTCCCCCCGACGGCCGCGCCACCCGCGCCTGGCCCGGCACGGCCAGCTGGTCCACCTCCACAGCCCCATCAGCGCCGCCCTGGGCCACCACCAGCCCCTGGCGATCGCGGCGGCCCTCCACCCCACCCCCGCCGTGGCCGGACTGCCGCGGCGGGAGGCCATGGCCTGGCTGCGCAGCCTGGAGCCGTTCGAGCGAGGCCACTACGCCGCGCCGATCGGCTGGGTCGACAGCGCCGGGGATGCCGATCTGCGGGTGGCCATCCGCAGCGGCACCCTGGAGGGTCGCCATCTGGAACTCACCGCCGGCGCCGGCCTCGTGCCCGGCTCGGCCGTGGACCGGGAGCTGCAGGAGGTGACCCTCAAACTGGGCGTCCTGCAGCAGCAGCTCAACCTGCCCCAGCCGCCCCCGATCGCCGCCGGGCTCAGCCTCTGAAGCCCTGGCGGGCCTGGGCTCAGCCCTGAGCCAGGCGTTCGAGGGTGAGGTCGGCCAGGGGGATCCCGCCCAGCCGCTCCACCTCGCGGATGCCGGTCGGACTGGTGACGTTGATCTCGCTCAGGCGACCGTCGATCACATCGATGCCGACGAAGAACAGTCCCTCATCCCGCAGGGCCGGCGCCAGCTCACGGCAGATGCGGCGTTCCTGATCGGTGAGCTCCGTGGCCTGGGGGGCCCCGCCCACCGCCAGGTTGCTGCGGAACTCCCCCCCGCTGGGGATGCGGTTGACGGCGCCCAGGGGCTCGCCGTCGACCAGAAGAATGCGCTTGTCACCGGCCTTCACACCCGGCAGGAAGGCCTGAACCATCACCGGCAACGTCTCCAGGGCGGTGACCAGCTCGAGCAACGCCCGCAGCCCGGGGGTCGCCGCCGCGGCGAACACCACCCCCTGGCCGGCCCGACCGCCCAGGGGCTTGAGCACCACCTCCCCGTGCTGGGCCGTGAAGGTGGCCAGCTGGTCGACCCGGCTGGCCACCAGGGTGGGGGCCATCAGGTGACTCCAGCGCAGGGCACTGAGCTTCTCGTTCCAGGCCCGCAGCGAAGCCGGCCGGTTGAGCACCCGCACCCCCTGGCGCTCGGCCAGGTCGAGCAGATGGGTGGCATAGAGGTAGGCCTCGTCCACGGGGGGGTCCTTGCGCATCCAGACGTGCGCGAAGGCCACCAGGGGGAGCTGCCGGGCCTCGCCGAGCTCGAACCAGGGGGTCGGCACCGACCAGCCATCCGTCAGCGCCTCCATCGGCGCCAGGCGGACGGGCTGGGCCAGCACCCAGGCCCCGTGGCCCTCGGTGCCCCCCTGCCCCTGGGCGCCGGGGCCACCCTCCCGGGCCGAGAGGTCGGCGGGGGTGGCGACCCAGACCGGGTGGCCGGCCCGCTGGGCCGCCTGCATCAGGGCGACGCTGGAATCCTTGGCGGGGTTCAGCCGGGTGATCGGGTCGATCACGAAGAGCTGGGCCCGCTCACCCGGTGCGAAGCCCTGGGAGGAGAGGCTCACCGCTCAGCTCGCCAGCAGGGCGTCCAGCTCACCGCGACGCTCCAGGGCATGGAGGTCGTCGCAGCCGCCCACATGCACGCCGTTGATGAACGTCTGCGGCACGCTGCGACGGCCGCCACTGATCTCGGCCATGGCCGCGCGGGCCCGCTCATCACCGTCGATGGCGTACTCCGTGTAGGCGACCCCCTTGCGGTCGAGCAGGGCCTTGGCCCGGATGCAGAAGGGACAGGCCCGCCAGGTGTAGATCTCGACGTTGGCGGCCATCGGAGCAGGCGAGCAGGCAGGGGGGATCCTAAAAGCGGGCTCCCAGCCAGCTCCGGGGGCGGCGGGACGGTTTGCCGGCCTCGCTGATACGGTCGATCGAACGTCTCGACCTCCCCGGTGCTCGACCTCACCGACTTCAAGCGCGACCTCTCCGAGCTCACTGACCGCCTGGGCGATGCCCAGGACTGTCTTTGACGTACCGGCCCTGAAAGCCCGCCAGCAGGACCTCGAGCAACTCGCCTCCCAACCGGACTTCTGGGACGACCAGCAGGCCGCCCAGAAGCAGATGCGCCTGCTGGACGACGTGAAGGCCCAGCTGGAGCAGCTGCAGCGCTGGCAGGGCGCGGTGGGCGACGCCGAGGCCACCCTGGAGCTCTACGAGCAGGAGGCCGACGGCGAGCTGCTCGAGGAGGCCAACGGTGGTCTGGCCCAGCTGCGCAGCGAGCTCGACCGCTGGGAACTGGAGCGGCTGCTCTCGGGGCCCTACGACAAGGAGGGGGCCGTGCTCACGATCAACGCCGGTGCCGGCGGCACCGATGCCCAGGACTGGGCCCAGATGCTGCTGCGCATGTACACCCGCTGGGCGGAGGACCACGGCATGAAGGTGACCGTGGACGAACTGAGCGAGGGAGAGGAGGCCGGCATCAAGAGCGCCACGATCGAGATCGACGGCCGCTACGCCTACGGCTATCTGCGCAACGAGAAGGGCACCCACCGGCTGGTGCGCATCTCGCCGTTCAACGCCAACGACAAGCGCCAGACCAGCTTTGCGGGCGTGGAGGTCATGCCCAAGATCGAGGAGGAGGTCAAGCTCGACATCCCCGACAAGGACCTGGAGATCACCACCTCCCGCTCCGGCGGCGCCGGGGGCCAGAACGTGAACAAGGTGGAAACCGCGGTGCGCATCCTGCACATCCCCACCGGCCTGTTCGTGCGCTGCACCCAGGAGCGCTCCCAGCTCCAGAACAAGGAGAAGGCGATGGCGCTGCTGATGGCCAAGCTGCTGGTGATCGCCCAGGAGCAGCGGGCCGCCGAGATCGCCGACATCCGCGGCGACATCGTGGAAGCCGCCTGGGGCAACCAGATCCGCAACTACGTGTTCCACCCCTACCAGATGGTGAAGGACCTGCGCACCCAGCACGAGACCACCGATGTGCAGGGCGTGATGGACGGCGACCTCGATCCCTTCATCCAGAGCCTGCTGCACGCCGGCGTCGCCGCCGGGAGCCCCAGCGATGACTGAGCCCGACCCCGCGGCCGATCCCCAGACCCCACCCCCCAGCTTCATCAAGCTGGCCATGCGCAACATGGTGCGCAAGGGTCGCCAGAGCCTGGTGCACTTCGGCCTCACCGCCCTGGGCCTCAGCGCCTTCCTGCTGCTGCTCGCCTGGCTGGGCCGGCCCCAGCTGCCCGGGGGCTGAACCATGCCGCCCCAGGGGCCACTGCCTGAGCTCGATCTGGCCTTCAGTGTCGACGCCGCCCTCCCGGAGGCCCTGCTGAGCGCCGGCGGGGACCTGACGGACCCCGAGGCCGGCAGCAGCCGCTGGCATCTCCGGCTGCTCGCCTGGCTGGAGCAGCTGGGCCCCGAGCTGCCGCCGGACCTGAGGGCAGCGGCCTACAGCCTGGGCCTGGCCCTGGTGACGGATGCGGAGATCGCCGCCCTCAACCAGGACTGGCGGGAGAAGGCCGGGCCCACCGACGTGCTGGCCTTCGCCGCCCAGGACGCCCCGTGCGAGGGGACCCCGCCGATGCCCCTGCCCGCCCCGCAGAGCGGACAGGGACTGGCCGAGGAGGCCGGGACGCTGGAGCTCGGGGACATCGTGATCTCCGTGGAGACCGCAGGCCGCCAGGCCCGCGACCATGGTCACGAGCTGGAGCAGGAGCTGCTGTTCCTGGCCAGCCATGGCCTGCTGCATCTGCTGGGCTGGGATCACCCGGACGACGACGCCCTGACCGTCATGCTGGCCCGCCAGGACGCGCTGCTCGCCGCCCCTGTTCAGCCCGGATAACGGCGGTATGGTGCGGCTGACCCCAGGTGCGGCTGAAGCCATGACCAGCCCCCTCCCCCTCCCGGAACCCCGTCCGCTGCTGATGGAGGCGCCAACCCCGCCCACACCCCGACGGCGCAGGAGCTTTCAGCCTGGACAAGCCCGGTTGGGTGCCTGGGCCGTGGCGGGCGACCTGCCCTCAAGCTTCCGCTACGCCGCCCAGGGGCTGGCCTACGGCTTCCGCAGCCAGCGCAACTTCCGCATCCATGTGTGCACCGGTCTGGTGGTGTTCGGCCTGGGACTCTGGCTGCAGCTGAGCGCCGATCGCCTCGCCCTGCTGGTGCTCACCGTCGCGGCCGTGCTCGTGCTGGAGCTGCTCAACACGGCCACCGAGGCCGTGGTGGATCTGGCCATCGGTCGCCAGTTCCACCCCCTGGCCCGCATCGCCAAGGACTGTGCGGCCGCCGCGGTGCTGGTGGCGGCCCTCTCCTCCATGCTGATTGCCCTGCTGCTGCTGGTTCCCCCCCTGGTGACCCGGCTCGGTCGTTGAATGGGGCCTGGCCCCGGGCGGCAATGCTCCTCGTTCTCGACAACTACGACAGCTTCACCTTCAACCTCGTGCAGTACCTGGGGGAGCTGGCCGACCGCCATCCCCTGGCCGCCGAGCTGCGGGTGGAGCGCAACGACGCCCTCAGCCTGGAGGAGATCCGCGCCCTGGACCCCGCCGCGATCCTGATCTCCCCGGGGCCCGGGGATCCCGACCAGTCCGGAGTCTGCCTCGAGGTGCTGCGGGAACTGAGTCCCACGGTCCCCACCCTGGGGGTGTGCCTCGGACACCAGTCGATCGCCCAGGTGTACGGCGGTCGGGTGGTGCGGGCGCGGGAGCTGATGCACGGCAAGACCTCGCCAGTGCTGCACCAGGGCGCCGGCGTGTTCGAGGGTCTGCCCAACCCCCTCACCGCCACCCGCTACCACAGCCTGATCGCCGAGCGCGACTCGCTGCCCGACTGCCTGGAGATCACCGCCTGGCTGGAGGACGGCACGATCATGGGGTTGCGCCACCGAGCCTTCCCCCACCTGCAGGGGGTGCAGTTCCATCCGGAGAGCGTGCTCACCCAGAGCGGCCATGACCTGCTGGCCAACTTCCTGCGCCAGGCGGCAGGCTGAACCCCCCACCGGGGCAGCACCGAGCAACGCTGCTAGCTTCGCGCCACCCGAGTGGGCCCGCACCGAATGGCCAGCGCCGCCAGCCTCCGCCCTGAACGCCCCGCCCGGCGCCCCCCCCGGCTGACGGTGGCGTGGGCCGCCCTGACCGGCGGAGCCACCCTGGTCGGCGCAGCAACCCTGATCGGCAGCCTGGCGCTGAGCGGCCTGCCGGCCCGGGCGGGCAGCGGCGTGACGATCACCAGCTATGGCCACAGTGCCCTGATGATCCGCGGTGGCGGAGCCAGCGTGCTGGTCAACCCGTTCAAGGCCGTGGGCTGCGCCGCCGGCCTGGCGGAACCACGGGTGGGCGCCTCGGTGATCCTGGCCAGCAGCCGCCTGCTGGACGAGGGGGCTCCGGTCGCGAGCGGCAAGTTTCTGGCGGATCCGGGTTCCTACCGGGTGGCCGGCCTGAAGATCGAGGGCATCGCCGCTCCCCACGACCGGGTGGGGGGGCGCCGCTTCGGCCTGTCCACCCTCTGGCGCTGGGAGCAGGGCGGACTGAGCTTTGCCCATCTCGGTGGCACCGCCGCCCGCCTGAGCCCCTCCGACAAGGTCATGCTGGGCCGCCCGGATGTGCTGATCCTCGGCGTCGGTGGCGGGGCGAAGGTCTACGACGCGAGCGAAGCCGCCGAGATCGTGCGCGAACTGCAGCCCCGGGTGGTCATCCCCGTGCAGTACACCGCGGGCTCCGCACCCCAGGACTGTGACCAGGGCGGGGTCGAGCCCTTTCTGCAGGCCATGGGGGGCACGCCGGTGCGGCGGCCGGGCCGCAGCCTGAGCCTGCCCGGCCAGCTGGCCGACGGCCCGGTGATCGAGGTCATGCGCTGAGTTCCGCGCCGCTGAGCCCCTCGATGGCGGCGTAGGCCTCCCAGAAGCGCTGCATCTGCTCGATGGTGCCGATGCTCACCCGCAGTGAGCCCTCGATCAGCGGCTTGCCCGCCATGGAGCGCACCAGGATGCGGGCCTTCCGGAGGCGCCGCTCCACCTCCAGAGCCGGGCTTTCGGGCCAGAGCAGGAAGTAGTTGCCGCCGGCGGCATGGTGCCGCACCCCGGCGGCGGCCAGCTGCGCCAGGATCCAGCCGCGGGCCCGCAGCACCTCGGCCACATAGCCATCGATGTAGGCCTGGTCGGCCAGGGCCGCGAGGGCGGCGGTCACCGCAAAGCTGTTGATGTCGTAGGGCCCGGTGACCCGGGCGAGGCGATCCACCACCGAGGGAGCACCGATGGCGAAGCCGATGCGCAGCCCGGCCAGGCCGGCCGTCTTGGCCAGGGAGCGCAGCACCAGCAGATTGGGGGTGGCGGCGAAATCGACCAGCGGCAGCACGCTGTCGCCGGTGAAGGCCTCGTAGAGCTCATCCACCACCACCAGGGTGTGGGGCGCCGCGGCAGCCAGCTCGAGGATGGGCTCCGGCGCCAGACGGGTGCCGGTGGGGTTGTTGGGATTGCAGATCAGCAGAATGCGCGGGCGGGGCACATCGAGCAGGATCCGGCGGATCTCCTCGAGCGGGAAGGCGAACTCGGGGCCCTCGTAGGGCACCGCCTCGATCGCCATGCCCTGCATGCGGGCACAGGGGCCGTAGTAGCCGAAGGTCGGACGCGTGGTGAGCAGGATGTGGCCGAGTTCACCGAAGGCGTGAAAGACGGCATGGATCGCGGCATCCACCCCGTTGAACAGGCCGATCTGGGCCGGGACCAGGGGCCGGGCGAGGCCGGGTGTGGTGGCCATCAGGTTGGCCACCACCGCCTCCCGCAGGCCGTTGTATTCGGGATAGATGGCGTAGTGCTCCGCCGGAATGGCCCGGATGGCCTCCACCACCAGGGGACTCGGCCCCAGGGTGTTCTCGTTGAAGTCCAGTCGCAGCAGCCCGCGCCGGCCCTCGAGCGGAGCGCTGTAGGCCTGCAGGATCTCCACCTCCATACGGGCCTGGGGGAAGGGCGGCTGGGTCACGGGGGCGATGGCGCACCGGCGGTGCCATCATCCCGCGCCCCCAGCAGCACGGGCGGCCGCTGCAGCCGACCGGCCGCTGCGCGGCAGGAGCTGCCGGGGTGGGGCTGGCTGTCCACGCTGCCAAGGCTGCCCAGGCTGCCCAGGAGGTTCAGCGCTGGGCTGGGCGACCCGGCACGGCGCCCGGGGCCCCGGCATAGGTGCGCCCCTTCCAGGCCCCTCCTCTACCGGCCCAGTGGCGCCGGGCGGAATCGAGCGTCATCAGCGTGTAGAGCAGGGCGACAGCAGGCAGGGCAGGGGCATGCCAGCGGGACTGGCGATAGAAGCGGAGCATGGGCGCGTAGGCGGCCGCCATCAGCAGCCAGGCCGCCAGACCCAGGGCGCTCAGCAACGGGTTGCCCAACACCATCCCCAGGCCGAGCCCCAGGGGCGGCATGGCATAGATCAACCCCATCGCCAGCACGGTGCCCAGCAGCCCCAGGGGGGAATGGTGCAACTGGCTGAAGGCGGTACGGGCCACCATGGTCCAGATCGATGCCAGATCCGGATAGGGCCGCAGGCTCACCGTGGTGTCGCTGAGGCCCAGCCAGATCCGTCCCTCGCCGTTCAGCGCCCGCTCGCTGTCCTTCACCGAGCGCGCCAGGCTGCAGTCGTCGATCAGCGCCTGCCGGATCGTCTCCAGCCCGCCGCTGCGGCGCAGGGCGTCGGTGCGGATCAGGATGCAGCCGCCGGCCGCCGCCGCGGTGGTGCGCCGCGGGTCATTGACCCAGCGGAAGGGATACAGCTTGCAGAAGAAGAACACGAAGGCGGGAATCAGCCAGCGCTCCCAGACACTCGTGCAGCGCAGCCGCACCATCTGCGACACCAGCGCCAGCCGCTCGGCTTCCGCCCGCGCCACCAGGCGGGCGAGGTTGCCGGGATCGTGGGCGATGTCCGCGTCGCTGAACAGCAGGTAGGTGGGGGACGGCTGCAGCGCCTCGGCCCGGCGCACCCCCTGGGCCAGGGCCCAGAGCTTGCCGCTCCAGCCCACCGGCAGGGGAGCCCCCGGCAGGATTTCCAGCTGATCGCCGCAGCCCAGGCGCTCGGCCGTGATCCGGGCCGCGTCGGCGGTGCCGTCGTCGCTCTGGTCATCGACCAGCAGCACCCGCAGCGGTCCGCCATAGGACTGGCCCAGCAACGAAGCCAGGGCGCGGGGCAGCACATCGACCTCGTTGCGGGCCGGAATCACCACACACACCGGCGGCAGCCCCCCACCCTCGGCGGCTCCGGGCGGAGCGCCGCCCTCCTGGTGGGCCTCGACCCGCCAGAACTGGCCGCGCCCCACCAGCAGAATCACCCAGATCAGCAGGGAGAGTGCGGCGAGGATCTGCAGGGTCGCGACCATGCTCATGCCGAGGCGTGCATCGGTGGGTGAGGCAGGTGCCGTTTGGTTTGCGGATTGCTCCGCAGTGTGCTGCTTGTTGTCTTGCGGCCAGAATTCCTCACAACTCGCCCCACAATCTTGTCGATGATAAAGTCTGTGACTTCATTCTGAAATCGCCACAAGCTGTCCCGTGCAAGACATAATCACACCCTCAGCCTTGCATAGGACCATTCAGGCCAGCCAAAATCATCTGCTGTCGATTCAACATTCTGACGGCTACTGGTGGTCTGAGCTCGAGTCGAACGTCACCATGACGGCCGAAGCGGTGCTGCTCCACAGGATCTGGAACAGCGGCGACAGCCGCCCGCTGCACAAGGCGGAGCCCTACCTCCGCGCCCAGCAGCGGGAGCATGGGGGATGGGAGCTTTTTCATGGCGATGGCGGCGACCTGAGCACGTCGGTGGAGGCCTACATGGCCCTGCGCCTGCTGGGGGTGGCGGCCGGAGATCCGGCCCTGGTGGCAGCAAAAACATTCATCCTTTCCAGGGGAGGAATCGAGCGCTGCCGCATCTTCACCAAGCTCCATCTTGCGCTGATCGGCTGTTACCCATGGGCAGGGGTGCCCTCCATTCCCGCCTGGGTGATGCTCTTCCCCACCTGGTTTCCGTTCACCATCTATGAGCTGTCCAGCTGGGCCCGTGGCAGCACCGTGCCGCTGCTGATCGTGTTTGATCAGAAGCCCGTCTTCCAGATGAATCCCTCCATTCAGCTGGATGAGCTGTATGCCGATCCGCGTGCCAGATCGCGGCCGTCTCTGCCGCGCAGCGGCGGTCTGGGCGATGTCTTCGTGCTGCTCGATTCGGTGTTCAAGCTGATGGAACGGCTCCGCCTGGTGCCGTTCCGCCGCAGGGGCCTCCGCGCCGCCGAGCGCTGGATGCTGGAGCGGCAGGAGACCAGCGGCGACTGGGGCGGGATCATCCCCGCCATGCTCAATTCCCTGCTTGCCCTGCGCTGCCTCGACTATGACGTCCACGATCCGATCGTGGTGCGTGGCCTCGAAGCGGTGGATCGCTTCACGATCGAGACGGCCGATCAGTGGCGGGTCCAACCCTGCGTGTCACCGGTGTGGGACACGGCCCTGGCGATGCGCGCCCTGCGTGCCTCCGGCCTGGCCGCCCAGCATCCGGCCCTGGTGCGTGGCGGGGAATGGCTGCTGGGCAAACAGATCCTCGACTACGGCGACTGGGCGATCAAGAACCGCAGGGGGCAACCCGGCGCCTGGGCGTTCGAGTTCGAAAACCGCTTCTATCCCGATGTGGACGACACGGCCGTGGTGGTGATGGCCCTGGCCACCGTGTCGCTGGCCGATGAGGGGCTGAGGCAACAGGCGATGCGCCGCGGCGTGGCCTGGATCCTCACGATGCAGTGCCGCCAGGGGGGCTGGGCTGCCTTCGACCTCAACAACAACCAGAACTGGCTCAATGCCCTGCCCTACGCCGACCTCAAGGCGATGATCGACCCCAACACCGCTGACGTCACGGCCCGGGTGCTGGAGATGCTGGGCCGCCTCGGCCACCGTTCCCCAGGCAGCGCCGCAAGCCCTGCAATCGAGCGGGCCCTTGCCTATCTGCTCGGGGAGCAGGAAGCCGAGGGGTGCTGGTTCGGCCGCTGGGGGGTCAACTACATCTATGGCACCAGCGGCGCGCTGGCGGCCCTGGCGGCGATCGCCCCGGATCGCGCCGCGGGGGCGATCGCACGGGGCGCCCGCTGGCTGCTGGGCTGTCAGAACGCCGATGGGGGCTGGGGGGAGAGCTGCCGCAGCTATGGGGATCCGCTGCTCAAGGGGGTGGGCCTCAGCACCGCCTCCCAGACCGCCTGGGCCATGATCGGCCTGCTGGCCTGCGCGGGCCTGGATACCGCGCACGCCGCCGAGGTGCGCGACGCCCTGGGACGCGCGGCGAGCTACCTGGTGAGCAGCCAGGGGGCGGATGGAACCTGGGAGGAAGCGGAGTTCACCGGCACCGGCTTTCCAGGTCACTTCTACCTGAAGTACCACCTCTACCAACAGCACTTTCCGCTCACCGCGCTGAGCGGCTACGCCGCACTCGGCGACGCGGTGCCCAGCAGTTGATGGGTCAGCCCGGCGAGAGCCCGCAAGGCCCGTACCGATCCAAGCATCAGGCGCACGGCCGGCAGGGGGCGTTTCAGCAGCGCCAGCAGCAGCGGGCCCGTCAGCAGCACCCCTGAGGAGGACACGGCGCCTGAAATGTCCGGTAGGTCATGGCGCCGGTCATCGCTCACGACCCGAACAATCGCCAGCTGGTGGCCAGCCGCCGTGAGCATCTCCAGGGCGGTGAAGCCCTCCATGTCCACCACGTCGGCCCCCGTCTGGGCATGGAGCTGGAGCTTCTCGCGGCGGCTGCACACCACAGCTGCACTGGTGAACAGCCGCGCCCGCTGGAGCTGGGCCGGGGTGGCCCCGAGGACGGCGGTCAGCGCAGGGTCGCAGGGCAACCAGCGGATCTGGCCAGCACCGCCCAGCTGAGCGCAAAGCTCCACAAGCACCCCATCGCCCACCTGCAGCCGCTCACCGAGTGCACCAGCGAGGCCCATCAGCAGGATGCGGGAGCCTGGTTTCAGGGTGGGGTCGCTGGCGAGCCACTGGCTCAGGTGAGCCGACAGGGCTGCGGGACCCAGCGGGATGGCCTGCACCGCTGGAGCAGCAGAACCGCCGCGGCTGACAGCCGCCCTGACGACGCGATGTTCGATGCCGCTGGGAACAAGGATCAGATCCACGGCGCCGTTCTGCGCGGAGGGTGGTTGCATCACCTCAGCGAAGGTGGACTCACAAACACGACAGGCCATCGCGCCGATTGGAATGCACGCTAGTGACACCTGTGCCTGTGCACAGGGGAAGGCGGCGCACGGAAACAAATGAGGGCGCAGAATGGGTTTAAGATCACGCCTCCATGGAGATCAGGCAAGCGTGGCCAGTGTGCAATCTCCGGGCGAGACAACATCAGTCCGCCAGAGGTTGAACATCTCACGCCTGGCGATCAGGTATCCGCGGATCACGATCGGCTTCTGGATTGCCGTCGTCATCGCCGGCCTGGTGGCCTTCGGCTCACTGCGCTATGCCCTGTTCCCGGACATCACCTTTCCCGTGGTGGTGGTACATGCCACGGTCCAACCCACACCATCAACCCTGGCCACGGAAACCGCTCTCACCATCCCGATTGAAGCGAAGCTACGGAATCTTGCGGATCTCGATGATGTGACCTCCACCACCTCAGCTGGACGGGTGACGGCAAGAGTCTCCTTCCAGGTGGGCAAGAGCCTGGAGGAGGCCACCCAGGAAACCCTGGCGGCCCTGGGGTCCGCCGGCCTGCCTGAGAACACGATCCTGGACACGGTGCCGCTGAACCTGAATGAATCGGCAGCAGTCAGCTATGTGATCCAGAGCTCCACGCGACCACCCTCGCAACTCGTCAGCCTGGTCGAGAAGCAGATCACACCGATGATCCAGGAGGTGAACGGTGTCCTCAGAGTCCGACAGATCGGAGCTCTGGAGCGGAGCATGGCGACCTCGGACGCCATCGCGGATGGGGCCTCCGCCCCGATGCTGGCGCGATGGGATGGAAGGAACGCGCTCGCCCTCGAAGTGGTGAAGACGGGTGACGCCAACACACTCGAGCTGGTTCAGCGTCTTGACCTTGTGATGGAGAAGGCCCGTCGCACAATTCCCGACATCGAGATCATTCAGGCCGCGACCCAGGCCAACTACATCAGGGAGGCGAATCTGGCCACGCTGGAATCGATCGCCATAGCCGTGGCACTATCGGTCATTGTCATCTACCCGTTTCTCTGGAACTGGAAGGCCACCCTCATTGCCGCCCTGGCGATTCCAACATCACTGTTCGGAACGTTCATCGTGATGGCCGTCAGTGGCTTCGACCTCGAGACGATCACCCTGCTGGCCATTGCTCTGGTTGTAGGCATCATCGTCGACGACGCCATTGTGGATGTGGAGAACATCTCGCGTCATCTCGACCTTGGGAAGTCGCCGCGCGAGGCGGCAATCACCGCCACCGATGAAGTGAGCCTCACGGTGACGTCGTCCACGCTCACGATCGCCGCCGTCTTCCTGCCGGTCGGCCTGATGGGCGGGGTGGTGGGCCAGTTCTTCCGCCCCTTCGGTCTCACCGTTTCGGCAGCGGTTCTGATTTCACTCCTGGTGGCCCGCACCCTGTCGCCCGTGCTGGCGATGTACTGGCTGAGAAGCTCCCCCCAGCGCTCTGAAGGGCAGCCTTGGCAGGCCGTGCTGAACCGGTATCGAGCCGGGCTGCACTGGGCCTTGAGGCATCGAGGCCTGGTGGTGGCGTTGACCTTCTCCAGCCTGCTGCTGGGCGTGGCCCTGGTGGGCCAGGTGGACAAAGGCTTCATCCCAAGGCTGGATCGTGGTGAATTCATCGTGCGGTTCGCCTCCCAACCGCAGCCGTCAGCCTCGCCGCAGGCATCTGCGGATCCGTCGCCCAGCCAGGCTCAGGCGATGCAAGCCCAGCTTCTGGACACCCAGAAGGCTGCTGAAAGGATCGAAGCGCTGATCAGGAGCAACCCGGATGTCAAGGAGGTCTACACAACGGTCGGCAGTCGCTGGGGACAGACGGATACGGGGGAACTGCTGGTGCGGCTGAAACCGAAGCGTGAGAACTCCACCCTGGAGATTCAGGATGCCATTCGTACCAAGCTGGCAAGCCTCGACGCGGTGAAACTCAGCGTGGAGGACATTCCCTTCGTGGACACCGGCAGTGAGCAACCGATCCAGGTCAGGCTCTTCGGTGAGGACATCGCGACCCTGGAGCAGACGGCAA
This sequence comes from Aphanothece stagnina RSMan2012, assembly GCF_046764815.1. NCBI lineage: Bacteria > Bacillati > Cyanobacteriota > Cyanophyceae > Chroococcales > Aphanothecaceae > Aphanothece > Aphanothece stagnina. The sequence goes on along the minus strand of NZ_JBKOUC010000008.1, from coordinate 32,800 downwards.
CCGTCCTGGAACGACGCCTCAGCCGTCTGCCCGGCCTCGTGGATGTGTCCACGACCGCCAACACTCCCACAGCAGATGCCGCCGAGGCGGCGCAGGAACATCGCGATGGTCGGCGTGTTCGCTATGTGCGCGCCAACCTGTTGCCCGGCACGTCAGTGGAGCTGGCAACGTCTCAGATCCGCGCCGCCGCGAAGGGTTCACTCCCCAATGGCGTGACCATGGAGCTCGGCGGTGACTCGGCACGGATCCGGGAGATCCTTTCGAGTTTTGCGCTCACCCTGGGCCTGGGCATTGGCTGCATGCTGGCAGTGCTGGTGGTCCTCTACAGGAGCTGGAGCGATCCCCTGATCATCATGGTTTCATTGCCCCTTTCATTCTGTGGGGCCATGGTGTCGCTGCTGTTGACAGGCCAGGAGTTTGGCATGATCTCCGTGATCGGTGTGATTTTCCTGATGGGCCTCACGGACAAGAATGCCATCATCATGATCGACTACATCAATCAGCTCCGCGCGTGCGGGCAGGGGTCAACCGAGGCCATCATCAGCGGCGCCACCGTGCGGCTTCGGCCGATCCTGATGACCTCCGCGGCCACGGTTCTTGGGATGCTGCCGGTGGCGCTGGGGCTGGGAGCAGGTTCAGAACTGCGGGCACCGATGGCCATCGCCATCATTGGGGGTCTGATCACATCGACGCTGCTGAGTCTTATCGTGATTCCTGTGATGGTGAGCCTCCTGGATAGGTTCAAACGACGGGTCTCAGCAGAGGTCGTCTCCGTCAACTGAGCCATGGAATGTTCCACGGAATGGACCATGGTGCCTCGGAAGGTCTTCGTGACAGGGGGATCTGGTTTCATCGGCACCAATTTGATTCGTCTTCTCCTGGACCAGGGCTACCACGTGAAGGCACTGGTGCGCTCTGCGGCGGACAGTGAACACCTGGAGAGGCTTCAGCCCGGCAGCGGCACCATGGAAAGCGTGGAGGGCGACCTGAATGATCCTGAGAATTGGTCAGCGATGAAAGGATGTGATGCCCTCTTTCATGTAGCAGCGCACTACTCTCTCTGGCAATCGGATCGAGAACAGCTACGGCGCAGCAATGTTCTCGGCACACGCAACATTCTTGCAGCGGCCAGAAGGGCCGAAGTCAGCAGGGTCGTGTACACCAGCTCGGTGGCCGCCATCGGGGCGGGCAAAGAGGGGCAGACACTCAATGAAAGCCACCAGACGCCGGTGGATCAGTTGGTTGGGGAGTACAAGCAATCAAAATACTGGGCGGAGATGGAGGCAAGACAGGCCATTGATGCCGGCCAGGACATCGTGATCGTGAACCCCACCACCCCGATTGGGCCCTGGGACCGCAAGCCCACCCCCACCGGAGACATCATCCTTCGATTTCTGCGGGGCAACATGCCTTTCTACCTTGATACCGGCCTCAATATCATTGATGTGGATGACGTGTGCTGGGGACACCTGTTGGCCCTCACAAGGGGAAAGACCGGGCGCCGCTATATCCTTGGCCATCGGAATATGACGCTCAAGACCCTGCTCGACCTGCTGTCCAAGCACACTGGCATCGCCAGTCCATCGCGCCGTATCCCGTACTGGATTCCGCTGTTGACCGCGCGCGTGCAGGAAGACATTCTTGCAAAGTTTGGGGTCACGCCATCGATAGCGGTGGATGGTGTGCGCATGTCCAGGCAGTGGATGCACTACGACAGTTCCCGGGCTGTGCACGAACTGGGTCTGCCGCAGTCGGATCTGTCAGCGGCGGTCGAGAGAGCGATTGGATGGTTCAAACAGCATGGCTATGTTCAGAAGTCATGAATCGGGATCAGCCCACAGATCCCCAGGCTTCCACTGAACACCCAGCAGCGTGGAAGCGAGCCCAGAATTGGAATTCAGCAAATGGCCGCCCCAAGCAACGATGCTAAAATGTCCAGTGAAAGGCCTGCGACACCGTTGCAAGCACTGACCCATCGGTTCCTGTCATGGCGGTCCACCTAAAGCAGGCTCTTGAGGTCGGCAAATACTTGATGCTCCAGCGCATCAGCGGGCGAAAGCATTATCCGCTCGTACTGATGCTTGAACCGCTGTTCCGTTGCAACCTGGCCTGCACAGGATGCGGCAAGATTCAGCATCCTGCCGAGATCCTTCGACAGAATTTGAGCCCGGAACAGTGCTTTGCCGCCGTGGAGGAGTGTGGCGCCCCTGTTGTTTCCATACCCGGGGGAGAACCGCTTCTGCACCCGCAGATTGACGCCATTGTGGAGGGCTTGGTAGCTCGCAAGAAATTTGTCTACCTCTGCACCAATGGCCTGATGCTCGAGAAGAGCCTTCACAAGTTCAAACCATCGCCATACTTCACCCTCAGTGTTCATCTTGACGGCATGCAGGCCCTGCATGACCGCTGTGTGGACCGACAAGGAGTCTTTGAAACGGCCGTCTCCGCCATCAAGGCTGCCAAACAGAAAGGCTTCAGGGTCACCACCAATACCACCACGTTCAAGGGGACTGACCCGGCAGATATTCAGGCCCTCTTCGACTTTCTCGAAGAACTCGGCGTTGACGGCATGATGGTATCCCCTGGTTACAACTATGAGTGGGCCCCAGATCAAGACCACTTTCTCGCCAGAGAACAAACCAAGCAACTGTTCAAGGCCATCCTGGCACCGTTCCGATCAGGCGAGAAGCACTGGAACTTCAATCACAACCCTCTCTTCCTCGACTTCCTGACGGGGGATAAAGACTACGAATGTACCCCTTGGGGCAGTCCGAGCTACAGCGTCCTGGGCTGGCAGAAGCCTTGCTACTTGCTCAACGAAGGCCATTATGAAACATTCCAGGAATTAATTGATTCTACTGATTGGGATCAGTACGGCCATGCCAGTGGCAATCCAAAGTGCGCCGACTGCATGGTCCATTGCGGCTACGAGCCCACAGCAGCTGTGGATGCCATGCAACCAGCCAATATGAAGCGGGCCTTGGGCAGCGTGCTTGGCCTCGCTCGCTGAGGGGCCACTGCTTCAAGGCCATCTCTCAATCCATGCCTTCAGCCGTTCCGTATCTCCCCCTCCTGAGCTGACCGTGTCATGACCCTGCGTTCCGAGGCCCTGGAGACACTGAAAGAGACCAGCCGCACCTTCTACATCCCGATCCGCCGCCTGCCGGACGGTCTGCTTGAGGCGGTGTGTGCAGCCTACCTCTGTCTGCGGGCCATCGATGAAATTGAAGATCACCCTGAGCTCGATAACGCGACCAAGGCCCTGCTGCTGCGTCGGATCAGCCTCAACGTCCAGGCGGGAGTCGATGAACACAGCGCCGCATCCTTTGGCCAAGGTCTCGAACAGCATGACGCGGAACTTCCTGAGGTTTCCCTCAGGATTGGCGAGTGGGCTTCGCTGGCTCCGCCCTCCATCGCCCCCCGAATCTGGGACTCCACGGCTGCCATGGCCGATCGCATGGCCCACTGGGCAGAATGCAACTGGAGGATCGAAACCGAATCCGAGCTGAATCAATACACCTTCAGCGTGGCGGGCTCCGTGGGTCTGCTGCTTTCCGATCTTTGGGGATGGCATGACGGAACCCAGACTGACCGCTCTCTGGCGATCGGGTTCGGGCGGGGACTCCAGGCCGTGAATATTCTCCGGAATCAACATGACGACATCAGCCGTGGTGCGAACTTCTTTCCCCATGGCTGGGACCGAAGCCTCATGAATGCCTACGCCAATCGTAATCTTTCTCTGGCTGATGCCTACACACGCCAGCTTCCCACTGGCCCTGTCCTGGATTTCTGCAAGATTCCACTGACTCTCGCCCACGGCACGCTTCAGGCGATGGCCCTCGGCGACCTCAAGCTAAGCCGAGCACGTGTGATGCAGCTGATCGAAGAGGTGATGGGTTCCAAAGCCCTGGACCAGGAGTAGCCCACCATGCTTCGCACCCTCTTTCTGAGTCCCCCATCCTTCAATGGCTTTGATGGTGGCGCCGGCGCCCGCTACCAAGCGAAACGGGAGATCACCTCGTTCTGGTATCCCACATGGTTGGCACAGCCTGCCGCGATGGTTCCTGGGAGCAGGCTTGTGGATGCTCCTCCGCACGACCTGAGTGTTGAGGATGTCCTGGCGATCGCCAAGGATTATGACCTGGTGATCATGCACACCAGCACACCATCGATCGCCAATGATGTTGCATGTGCGAAAGCGATCAAAGAACGACGACCCCATACCAGGATCGGCTTCATCGGAGCGCATGTGGCCGTTCTTCCAGACCAGACGCTCCGCGATCACCCTGTCATCGACTTCGTCTGTCGCCATGAATTTGATTACACTTGCCAGGAGCTCGCCCAGGCCTTGCCCTGGCAGCAGATTACTGGGCTGAGTTATCGCGACAGCTCTGGTGAGGTCATCCACAACCCCGATCGCGAGCTCATCCATGACTGGGACAGCATGCCCAGCGTGCTGCCAACCTATGGGCGCGATTTAGATATCCAGAAGTATTTTATCGGCTATCTCCTGCATCCCTACGTTTCCTTCTACACCGGCCGTGGCTGCCCAGCCAAGTGCAGCTTCTGCCTCTGGCCGCAGACGATCGGAGGGCACCAGTACCGAGCGAAGAGCCCTGAGGTTGTCGGCAGAGAGATGGAGGAAGCCAAAGCGATCTTTGGTGATCGTGTCCGCGAGTACATGTTCGATGATGACACCTTCACGATCGACAAGCAGCGGGCCATTGAGATCAGCAAGCACATGAAACGGCTGAAGCTCACCTGGAGTTGCAACGCACGAGCCAATCTCGACTACGACACCCTCAAAACCCTCAGGGACAATGGCCTTCGGCTTCTGCTGGTGGGTTTTGAATCGGGCAACCAGCAGATCCTCGACAACATCAACAAAGGGGTAAAGCTCGAGGTGGCGCGCAAGTTCATGGAAAACTGCAAACGCCTCGGGATCCTGGTTCATGGCACGTTCATCATCGGCCTGCCGATCGAAACGCCAGAAACCGTTGAAGAAACGATTCGCTTCGCCTGCGACATCAGCCCCCATACCATTCAGGTTTCCATCGCTGCACCCTATCCCGGTACCCAGCTCTATTCCGAGGCCCAGCAGAATGGCTGGTTCTCCGACGACTCACTCGTGGCCGAATCCGGCATCCAGACCTCCACATTGAGTTATCCATCCCTGTCTGGCACCCAGATCGAAGATTCGGTCGAACAGATGTATCGTCGCTTCTATTTCAGACCCAAGGCGATCCTTCCTATCGTTCGCGAGATGGTCACCGATCGCCAGATGCTGATCCGACGTCTACGGGAAGGCCGGGAATTCTTTGCCTACCTGCGGGAGCGACGCAACCAGCAGTCGGCTGCCCATCTGGCAGCGACAGCCCGCTGAGGGGGCCTCGCCTCGCGGTGCCGTTGCCCACAGCTGCAGCACATCCAGCCCGGCTCACAGTCGGTCGCAGGATGGTGATCAATGGGGATGACTTCGGTCATTCCCACGCCGTCAACCAGGCCATCATCCAGGCCCACACCAACGGCGTACTCACCAGTGCCAGCCTGATGGTGACTGGAGACGCCTTCGCCGAAGCCGTCGAGCTGGCCCGACAGCATCCCTCCCTCGGCGTTGGCCTCCACCTGGTGGTGGGCACGGGACGGGCCGTTCTGCCGCCGGCACACATCCCCCATCTGGTGGATGCCAACGGTCGGTTCCCGGATCAGCCCGTGCGGGTGGGTCTGCGCTATCAGTTCAGCCGGGCCGCTCGGCGTGAGCTGCTGCTGGAGATCCGGGCCCAGCTGCAGCGCTTCAAGGACACCGGTCTGCCGCTCACCCATGTGGATGGCCACCTGCACAACCATGTGCACCCGTATGTGCTGCAATGCCTGATCGCGCTCGCCGAGGAGTTCGGGATCCGGTTCATCCGCCTGCCTTTCGAGGAGCTCTCCGTACATCGCGCCACCGGCTCGCGCACCGGCCCTGGCGCCCTGCTGCTGTGGGGCATTTTCCGGCTCCTGCGTGCCCATGGTGTGACGCAGCTGTCGGCCCATGGAATCGGTTATGCCGATCGGGTCTATGGCTGGTTGCATTCCGGCCGGATCACTGAGGCCTATCTCAGCCGCCTGATTCCGCTGATCCGGGCCAACAGGGTGGAAATCTATGCCCATCCCAGCCTGGAGGAGGCGGGGGCATCGGCATCCGACAGTGGCGGAGATGGTCCGCTGGAGCTGCAGGCCCTCACCAGCCCCTCCATCCGACACCTGCTTGCATCCTGCCGTTTTCAGGGCGTCCGCTTCCCCGAGCTCTGAATGCTGGCCTCCGACGCCCTGCTGGAGAACCGCTCGTCCGTGCTGTTGGGGTTGGCCCTGGCCCCATCCCTGCTGATCACCGTGACGGCCATCGTCTACTACCTCCTGGCGCTCTCGGCCGCCGTTCGGTTCCTGCAGCCCGCACCCCCGCCCAACCGTCGGTTCGAGCCTCCGGTGACCATCGTGAAACCGCTGCACGGGGTGGAACCCAGCACAGATGAGGCCCTGTCGAGCTTCTGTGAGCTCACCTATCCCTGTCTGCAGATCATCTTCGCGGTGCGTTCGGCGGCGGATCCGGCTGTCGCCCTGGTGGAGCAGCTGATCCGGCGCTACCCCGAGCGGGATCTTGCCCTTGTGATCAGCGACCACCGCGATGGCACCACTCACGGTGGTGCCAATCACGGTGGTGCCAATCCCAAGGTGAACAACATGGCCCATGCCCTGGCGCAGGCCAAGCATTCGATCCTGGTGTTTGCCGACAGTGACATCTGGGTGGCACCGGATTATCTCCATCGGGTGGTGCAGCCACTGCAGGATCCAGGGGTAGGTCTGGTGACCACGATGTACCGCACCCGCCCCGCCACGTGGATCGCCGCCTTTGAAGCCTTGGCCACCTCCACCGAATTCTTTCCCTCCGTTCTGGTGGCGCGGCAACTCGAGGGCATGGCCTTCGCCTTCGGTGCCACGATCGTGATCCGCCGCCGGGTGCTGGATGGCTTCGGTGGGCTGCCGCTGGTGTCCCACTATCTGGCGGACGACTTCAAGCTGGGCCAGTGCACCGCCCGCTCCGGATTCCAGGTGGTGCTCTCCGAGCATGTGGTGGACCATGCCCTCCGCACGGCCAGCTTCAGAGAGATGCTGCAGCACCAGCTGCGCTGGGCGCGCGGCAACCGCTTCTCACGTCCCTGGGGAACGCTGGGGCTGGTGTTCACCTACGGAACCCTCTCCAGCTTTGTGGTGCTGCTGCTCGCAGGGGCGACATCACCAGCGGTGGCGTTGCTGCTGCTCACCTGGGGGCTCCGGTATGCGCTCGGATGGGTGGTGGGTGTTCGCCTGCTGCAGGACGCTGCTGCCATGCGGCTGCTCTGGTTGGCCCCCGTGCGTGATCTGGTGAGCGCCCTGGTGTGGCTGGTGAGCTGGTTCGGTGCCGACGTGACCTGGGGCGGCCGGCGGCTGATCCTCACCAGCGGCGGCCGGATCAGGGAATCTCGCTCATGAGTGCTGGCCCCCCGCCGTGGGGTGGCCTGCGGCTGGTGTCGCTGAGGATCCTGCCCTCCTCGAGCTTCACGAGGCGGTCAGCGCTGTCGAAGTAGCGGTCGTCATGGCTGATCACGATCACGGTTTTTCCCTTGCTCTGCAGGTCCGGCAGAATCTCCCGGTAAAACAGGTCCTTGAACAGTGGATCCTGGTCGGCCGCCCACTCATCAAACAGACAGATCGGCCGGTCTTCCAGGTAGGCGGTGAGCAGCGCCAGCCGCTTGCGCTGCCCCTGGGACAGCTCGAGGGTGGAGAGCCTGCCGTTCTCCACCCTCACCTTCTGCGTGAGCCGCAGCTTGTGCAGATAGTGGGCCGCCTGGCGGTCCAGCTGCCGATGCTCCAGTCCCAGCAATTGCTCAAAGAGGTGGAAGTCAGCGAACACGGCGGAGAAATGCTGTCGGTACCACTCACGGTTGGCGTCATCGATCAGGAGGCCATCGATGCGCACCTCTCCCCGCTCAGGCGCATACAGGCCGGTGATCAGCTTCGCCAGGGTGGACTTGCCACTGCCATTGCCTCCGATCAGGAACAGCACCTCCCCGCGTCTGATCGTCAGATCCAGCGGACCGAGGGTGAACGTGTCCTCATCCTCGCCGCTGCGGTAGGGGTACACCACGCCGTCGAGCCGAAGCACCCGCCAGGCCTCCTGCTGCGGCTCGCTGCCGGCCAAAGGTTCCGGGTGCAACGAAAGCGAGAGACCGAGGGCATTGATTTTCCTCAGGGCCACATTCGAGCGTGAGAGATAGGGAAGGTTGTTCACAATGTTGTCAACAGGCAACATCATGAAGGTGAAGGTGAGGATGTAGCTGGAGATCAGCTCGCGGCTGGATGCGACCAACTGAGGAAGGGCGAAGAGGATGATCCCCGCCGCCACAAAGAAGATCAGCTTGCCCACGCTCGATGACACGGCAAACCAGTTGAGCCCGCGGATGCTGAGATCCCTGAAGTGCTGCGCGGTGGGCTCCACCTGCTCGTCCAGAAACGCCATGCGCCTGCGCTGATGGAGCTTCAGCTCCTTGATGCCCTCGGTGGTGCTCCGGAAGTGGCGGAACAGGTGGTCCTCTTCGTCACGGGCGCGCATCAGCCAGCGCTCGCCCCATCGCACGAACCGGATGCAAGTGAATCCGGCAAGGCTGCAGAGCGCCACCATCAGCGCCAGGCCGGCCCAGGAGAGCCAGGTGATGTAGGCCAGGCAACCCACCGCGGTGGCCAGGTCGATGCAGACGAATGGGATGCGTTCGATCGCATCGGTGATGGCATGCACATCCTGGGTGAGGCTGGCCATCAGGCGTGGGCTGCCGAGTTGCTCCAGGCGACTCAGCTCAGAGTTCAGGATCTGGCGCACCAGCCTCACCCGGATCTGGTACACCGCCCCCTGGGAGAGACGCACCAGCACCAGCTGGGAGACGATGCTGGTGGCCAGGGCCACCAGGACCAGGCCGACAAAGCCAGCCACCAGCCAGCCACCGGCAGGCGACTCCTGTTGATGGAGGGAACGACTGATCAGGGCAATCAACCCTGCTGAGCTGACTCCACTCACCATGCCGGTGACGATGGCGATCGCCATGCGGCGCCCGGATGTGCGCAGCAGAAACCGGATCAGCTCCATCCCAGAACCAGCCGGTGCAGACGTTGCCCTGATGCAGCCCTGAACATGGCCATCCCGTTAGCAGGGCCAACCTAAACGTTCTGCTTCAGGGGCTCCCGAAGCGATCCCCTCAGCGAGGAGGCCGAGTCGAGACTCTCACATCTGGGGGCTACATCTGCGGCCACTCTGCTGAACCCTGGCCGCTGCCTCCAGACAGCTCAGCGACACCTGGATGAGGAGGTGCGTCACCCCAACCCCCAAAGCGTATGCAGACGAACAGGTGGATAGCGGATCCGCAAAAGAACCCGGGACAACATCGGCTTGCAGGCAAGAACAGAGTTGTAGCAGTGGCTCTAGCGCCAATTGCGCCGCACGGCCAGACTGCTTAGGCTGACCAGGAAACAGAGGGGACGTGGTTAGCGGATCCGCCTATACAGCGTTAGCCTAGTGGAGGCCAAATGGGGACATTCATCCGCGTCAACTCCTCAAAATTTCCGATTCTTCCTGGCGAGTCTGACGAACTTGTCAATGAAGGTATGTATGGCAAGGCACTCGCGGAGTATCTGGTCAGCAGGCTGCGGGAGTACGGGTACGACGCACCGTTTTGCTGCTGCGAGGATTGGGGTTGGTGGGTCGAGTTGGCAGGGTTCCCATGCACCTTCGGTGTATGCATCTACGGGCGAGAGTGTGATGATGGACACTTGGATCTGTACGTGACAGATGGAGCAGGTCAAGACCGCGTTTGGAGTTGGCGGAAATTTCGGTTCATCGACACTGGAGTCCGCGAAGCGGCAGTCAAGTTACATGGTGACCTCATAGCAATATTTAATGCCGATCCCGAGGTGCGGGTGCTGGCGACTGACTTGGATTCGCCGTTTGTTGACTGAAAGATGTTATGGGCCGATCGGCTAACAACCGGTTGCAGCGGACGATCCGCTGCGCGGTCCGCCGCTGAACCGGAGCGTTAGACAGGCCAAGCAGCGGGTTGCGCCCGTCGTATCCGGTGGGATACAGTGGGAGCATGCTCGAAATCCGGGAGACATCTGCCTATGCCGAATGGTTCTCTGCATTGCGTGATCGGACGGCCAAAGCTCGCATCGACATTCGGATCAGGCGTCTCTCCTTAGGCAATCCAGGCGATGTTCGGCCTGTAGGGGGGAGGGCGTATCAGAGCTACGAATCCACTACGGACCTGGCTATCGAATTTATTTTGCACAACAAGGAGAGACCATCGTCGTCCTCCTTGCAGGCGGGGACAAGGGCTCCCAAGACCAGGATATTCGCCTCGCCAAACATCTTGCACGAAATCTCTAGGAAGCTTCGATGACCAAAACAACCACTAGTGTCTGGGACCCAGCCACACACCTAACCACTGCCGATGATGTCGCGGCATATTTGGAGGCTGCGCTTCAAGATGGAGATCCTCAGGTTGTAGCCGCTGCCCTTGGAGATATTGCTAAAGCCAAAGGAATGACTCATGTCGCACGTGAGGCGGGTCTAGGCAGGGAGAGCCTGTACAAGTCCCTGTCCTCTGCGGGGAACCCAGAACTGGCAACCATATTGAAGGTTATCTCGGCACTGGGTTTGCAACTTCATGTCAGCGCAACTGACAAGGCGAAGATGGCTGTCTAACCAGCCCCTCGAGTGGACAGGCCACCAAGATGAATCAGCTGTGTCCCAATTATTCTTGCCTGCCACTCAGGGACAGCGTTCAAAAGATCTGGAAGTCGCCCTGGATGCCCTTCACCTGCCGAGTCCCGGGTGAGGCCAGCAGCTGAGAAACCTTTGCGTCTCGTGCTGAAGAGTTGGTTTTTGGACCCGCACTCCATGTCCACTACGGGGATACTGACATCACCCCCGGCCGCTGCGGGGGCCTTTTCTTCGGCTCGAGGTCAGCGCAACCCAAAGCCCAATCCCTGGCCCATCCAGCGGTACAGCAGGGCACCAGCGCCTGTCGCGGCTTCTCCTGCAGCGCGGACGTTCCACAGACGAATGCGGAACGTCCGCGCTCCGTCAACCCTGGTTAACGTCAGAGAGGCGTAGCGGATTAAGCCCTGCCAAGGGAGTGACCGCGGCTGCGACAACTTGTTGGGTGGCCTGCCTGCGAAGCGTGCTGTCCAGCACTGGACAGCACGCCCAAAGATCAATCGACCTTGACGACGTTTCCTTTACCGTCGACTTCGCAAGTGCCGCGCAGCGCTGAGCCGTCGGAGAATGGGCGCTGCCAATTGTAGATTAGTCCGTATTTCTTGATGTCCTTCAGTGTCATCTCTCCGGCGTCAATATTAGTGCGGGTTGTTGCGCTCAGGCTGACTTCAATATCGGCCATGGAAGTATTGGAACCCTGCGCCTGAACAATGGCGTTCTTGCAATTACGCCCCCACTTTTCGATGCGTGCTTCAATCTGTGCCTCCTGATTGGCACTGGCTGCTGGAATCTACGTTACAGCACAGGCTCCAAGTGCCACTGCAGACAGGAGAAGCAGCGCTGTTTTGGATTGTTTCATCATAAGTAGTTTACCGAACCTATGTTAGCACGCCGTCCATCAGCTGGTTCAATTACGCCCTGGAATGAGAGCCAGTTGCGAAAGCCTATCCACGTGTGTGGAGGTGGACAATCCCGCACGGTGCGTGCGCCCCCGGCCGCCCAAAGTCGATTGCCCACCTCAGAGGCCGGGGGAGGCTTCTGGCCAGGATCGAGCGCCTCATCGGCGGCAATCCTGGTGACGTCAAGCCCATCGGGGCAGACCTGTCGGCGTTGCGGATCCACGATGGCCCTGGATACAGGGTCTGTTTCCTGAAGAGGGAAAGCGCCCTGATCAACCTGTTGGCTGGCGAAGACAAGAGCTCCCAGGCGAAAGCCTTTGATGAGCCCTTTCTGTTGGATCCAACCTGACCGAGGAGACCAGATGAAAACGACAACCAGCCCGTATGCCGTTGCCGAGCATCTCCGAACACCGGAGGAGATGGGGGCCTACCTGGAAGCCTGCATCAAGGAGGCGGATGGAGATGCTGCCTTCATGGCCAAGGCCCTGGGCGACATGGCAAGGGCCCAGGGGATGACTCAGGTGGTCAGAGATTCCGGGCATTCCAGGGAGAGCCTCGACAAGGCATGATCTGGTGAGCGCAGCCCGAGCTTTGACACCATCCTGAAGGTCGTCACGGCCCTTGGGCTGAAGTTGAGCGCCCGTGGGAGAAACGAAGCGGAGGTGACCTGAGCTCAGCTGGCGGGGTGTAGGCCAGTCAAAGCTGCCTTTGGAGATACGACACCTTCACTCGTGCCCCTGGCCCGCCAGCTGCGGATGGCCAGGTAGCCGGGCCGACCCCGAGGATCGACAGCCCCATTCATCTCTGGGATGTCCTGAAGGTCCGCGGGCAACGAGGCCCTGCTGCGGCAGGGCTCCCGGTCACATCCGCTCCAGCGTGGGAATCCCCAGCAACCCCAGACCCAACCGCAGCGTGTCGGCCGTGAGCCGGCACAGCGCCAGCCGCCCGGGGCGGGCTTCCGGCTGCGCCTTCAGCACCGGCACCTGATCGTAGAAGCGGTTGAACACCTGGCTGAGTTCGAACAGGTAACTGCAGAGCCGGTTGGGCAGCAGCTCTTCCTCCACCTCGGCCACCACGGCGTCGAACTTGAGCAGCTCCCGCACCAGGGCCCACTCCTGCGGCTCGCTGAACTGCAGGCTGGACGCCTCCACAGAGCCCTCCAGATCACCCCCCTTGCGCGCGATGCCGGCGATCCGCACCACGGCATAGAGCAGATAGGGCGCCGTGTTGCCCTGCAGGGCCAGCATCCGATCGAAGCTGAACTGGTAGTTGGTGATCCGGTTCTGGCTGAGGTCCGCATACTTCACCGCCGCCAGGCCCACCGTGGTGGCCACCTGGGCGATGAAGGCCTCGTCTTCCTGGCGGCCCTCCTCCTCCAGCCGGCGGCGCAGATCGGCCTCGGCCCGCTCCACCGCCTCATCGAGCAGGTCCCGCAGCCGCACCGTGTCGCCGGCGCGGGTCTTGAGTTTCTTGCCGTCGTCCCCCTGCACCAGCCCGAAGGGCACGTGCTCCAGCCGCGCCCCCTGCGGCAGCCAGCCGGCCCGGCGGGCCACCTGGAACACGCCGGCGAAATGGCTGGCCTGGCCGGCATCGGTCACGTAGATCACGCGGCGCGCCCCATCCCCCTCCGGCGGCGGGGCAAAGCGGTAGCGGATCGCCGCCAGATCGGTGGTGGCGTAGTTGAAGCCGCCGTCGCGTTTCTGCACGATCACCGGCAGGGCCTGGCCGTCCTTGCCGCTCACCCCCTCGAGGAACACGCAGCGGGCGCCGGCATCGGTGACCAGCAGGCCGGCGGCCTCCAGATCGGCCACCACGCCTTCCAGGTAGGGGTTGTAGAAGGACTCGCCCCGCTCATTGAGGCGGATGTCGAGCCGGTCGTAGATCTTCTGGAATTCGCGGCGGCTCTGCTCGCACAGCAGCCCCCAGGCCTTCAGCGACACCGGATCGCCCCCCTGGAGCTTCACCACCTCCTCGCGGGAGGTGGCCTGGAAGGTCTCGTCGGCGTCGAAGCGGGCCTTCGCCTGGCGGTAGAAGGCCACCAGATCGCCCAGATCCACCGCATCGGCGGTGGTGAGGGCCTCGGGCGCCACCTGCTTGAGGTGGGTGATCAGCATGCCGAACTGGGTGCCCCAGTCGCCCACGTGGTTGAGGCGCAGCACCGGGTGGCCGCGGAACTCCAGCACCCGCGCCAGCGCGTCGCCGATGATCGTGGAGCGCAGGTGCCCCACGTGCATCTCCTTGGCGATGTTGGGGCTGGAGAAATCCACCACCACCGGCGCCGGCGCGCCACCGCCGGGCCCCTCTGAGCTGGGCACCCCCAGGCGCGGATCGCCCAGCCGCCCGGCCACCTCCGCCGCCAACCGCTCCGGCCGCAGGGTGAGGTTGATGAAGCCCGGCCCGGCGATCTGGGGCTCGCCGCAGAGGTCGGCGAAGGCCGGATCGGCCTTGAGCTGCTCCACGATCGCCGTGGCGATCGCCCGGGGCGGTTGTTTCAGGGGCCTGGCCAGCGGCAGGGCACCGTTGGCCTGGAAGTCGCCGAACTCCGGCTTGCTGGCCGGTGCCAGCTGGGGGTCCAGGGGGGTGCCCGCCTCCCGTGCCGAGGCGGCCGCCTCGGGGAACGCCCGCTCCAGGGCCGCCACGAGCTGGGCTTCAAGGGCTTGGGCGATACGCAGCATGGAAGGCGGCGGCGGCTCGTTGGCCGGGGCGAGGGAGCGGTCCGCCTCCGATCATCCCTCCCCAGCCTCGCGCTGCCCTGATGCATCAGCGGGGAAGGAACAAGGTGGAGCCTGCCTGCCCAGCGTCAGACCCGAAGGCGACGACCCAAGCCACGCCCAAAACCACAGGCCAGCCTGGGCGATCAGAAGATATTCACACTTCCGCCGTAATCCCTGAGAATCACGAGCAGATCCTTGCCAACATCAACACCTGAGGATCCTCGGTTGTAGTACAAAACCTTTGATTTTGGCCAACCTCCGCCCGCCTTCAAGGTGAACACACCGGCTTCGCCCACCCTCAGGTTTGCCGCGATGGAGCGGGAGAGAGAGTCACGGAAAGAGGCCGTGAACAGGCTGCCCCTGATCGTGGCTCCATTGCCGCCCGCCCCCCAGGATCCGGGCAGATCAATCCAATCGTTGGATCGGTAATTGATGATGCTATCGGCATCCCTGAACTTTGCTCCCCTCAATGAAGCCACAAACACATCAGCCTTGGACGTGGCCCGCAAAGCGTTCTGCCCTGGCGTGAAAAACTTCGTAGCCATTGGCACCCTCCCTCGCGAGATATGGTTGCCTTAAGGCTAGGCGCGAAGGGCCAATCCCCTTTCCCAAGGGGCTTGCCGACATCGTTTTGCAAACCTTCTTCATCGGAAATCCCAGGCCGGCGACCGGACCAGCGGCAAGCAGCAAAGCCCCCACGCCGTCCCCCTGCATCCCCAGCGCAGCAGCCGGAGCAAAACCCTGCCGCATCAAGGTCTTTTCTGCCTGCATCAGCAACCCGACAATTCACACGCCGATCGATTGAATCCCCGACAGATCGAAACAAGTTTGACAAACTAGGCCCTAATGAGTTAATATCAGAAAGCTTTCGCACGTCTGCTTACACAAACTGCCCGCAAACTTCGGATCCATTTCCCGGCCCAATTCCTGGCCAGGCATGAGGCTTTCAAGCTTTCGCCAGTAGTCCTCGGCTCTCAGCGCCCTTACCGGTTCGCGCTGCCCGCTCTCCGGTCGTTCCGGCACCAGCGTTGAGGATTCTCCTGGCCAGACGGCATCCAGCCGGGCGTGCAGATCCGCTGCAATCGGCGCAACCGGCGCAGCCGTTCCACCGATCTCTGAGGTCCTCCGCCATGCCAGCGCATCCCACCACGGTCGCCACCGAGTCCCGGTCAGTCCCGGGTTCCCGCTTCGGCAGCAGCAGCTTCGTGCTGGTGTACCACCGCTCCCCCTACGACCTGAAGCCGTCGGCCGATGGCAGCGTGGAGTTCGTGGACCAGAAGAGTCCCAACGGCATCATCCCCACCCTGCGCAACCTCTTCCAGGAGGAGCGTTCCGGCACCTGGATCTCCTGGCGGGAAGACGCCGAGGCCGCCACCGCGCCCGACGAACGCCTCACGGTTCCCTCCACCAATCCGTTCACGCTGCGGCGCCTGCCGCTCACCAAAGAGCAGATCTCCAGCTTCTATCACGTCACCTCGAAGGAGTCCTTCTGGCCGATCCTGCACAGCTTCCCGGGGCTGTTCAGTGTGGACAACTCCGACTGGGCCACCTTCGAGGAGGTGAACCAGTCCTTCGCCCGCGCCGCCTGCGAGGAAGCCGCCGAGGGCGCCACCATCTGGGTGCACGACTACAACCTCTGGCTGGTGCCGGCCCAGATCCGGGCGCTGAGGCCCGATGTGCGCATCGCCTTCTTCCACCACACGCCGTTCCCCTCCAACGACGTGTTCAGCATCCTGCCCTGGCGGGATGAAATTCTCGACAGCCTGCTCTGCTGCGACCTGGTGGGCTTCCACATCCCCCGCTACGCCGACAACTTCTCCCGCACCGCCATCAACCTGCGCGGCGCCCGCTGCGGCGAGCCGGTGCCGGTGGCCCAGAAGTTCCGCCACTTCGGCAGCGCCCTGGCCCAACCCACCGTGATGCCCTGGCTGGAGCACAACGGCCGCCGCGTTCACATCCAGGCTTCGCCGGTGGGCACCTCGCCCGACGTGATCCGCGAGATCGTCGCTTCCGAGGAGGTGCGCGTCATGGCGGCCCAGATCGCCGAGCAGCACGCCGGTCGCAAGCTGATCATCTCGGCCTCCCGGGTGGACTACACCAAGGGCAACGAGGACATGCTGCTCTCCTACGAGCGCGTGCTGGAGAACAACCCCGAATGGCACGGCCGGGTGGAGCTGTTCCTCGCCTGCGTGGCCGCCGCCAGCGGCATGCGCATCTACGAGGACATCCAGCGCTCGGTGGAGGAGATCACCGGCCGGATCAACGGCCGCTTCGGCCGCATCGACTGGACCCCCGTGCGCCTCTCCACCCGCCGCACCCCCTACAACGAGCTGGTGGCCTGGTTCACCCAGTCGGACGTGTGCTGGATCACGCCGCTGCGCGATGGCCTCAACCTGGTGGCCAAGGAATACGTGGCCGCCCGCCAGGGCCGTGACGGCGTGCTGGTGCTCTCGGAATTCTCCGGCGCCTCGGTGGAACTGGAGGACGCGGTGATCACCAACCCCTACTCCCACAGGAGCATGGACGAAGCCATCCTCACCGCCCTGACCATGCCGAAGGACGAGCAGGTGCGCCGCATGGCCTCGATGTCGGAGGCCGTGGAGGAATTCACGGTGCAGCACTGGGCCGAGCAGGAACTCGGCGCCCTGCGGGCGATTTGATCCCGGCCGGCCGGCGGACACGGCGGGCCCGCCGCCTGGGGCAGGTGCTGGCCCTCGGCCTGGCCTTCGCCCTCATGGGAGCAGGCCTGATCTGGGGCGGCCGGGTGTGGGCCCGCTCCCCGGTGACGGTGCAGGTGCTGATGCCGGCTCCCTTCGCCGATGCCACCGCCGAGCTGGTGAGCGCCTTCAACCGCGAGCACCGCGACGTGCGCATCGCCGTGACCCGCGGCCCCTTCGAGACGGAATCGGTGTCGGACCTGGCGATCAGCAGCCTGCTGCTGGGCGACAGCCCCTACGACCTGCTGCTGATGGACGTGACCTGGACGGCCAAGTACGCCGCCGCCGGCTGGTTGCTGCCCCTCGACGACAGGCTCGGCCCCGACGCCCTGGCTCCGCTGGCCCCCGGCGCCCGCGAGGGCAACCGCATCGACGGCCAGCTCTGGCGCCTCCCCCTGGTGGCCGACATGGGCCTGCTCTACTGGCGCACCGACCTGATGGACGCCCCGCCCCGCACCCCCGCCGAACTGGTGGCCACCTCGCAGGAGCTGCAGCGCCAGGGCCAGGTGCGCTGGGGCTACGTGTGGCAGGGCCGCCAGTACGAGGGCCTCAGCTGCGTGTTCCTCGAGGTGCTGCACGGCTTCGGGGGCGCCTGGGGGCCCGTCGGGCCCGGCTTCGGGCTCGACACCGCCGCGGCCAGCGAAGCGGCGGCCTGGCTGCGCGGCCTGGTCGACAGTGGCGTGAGCCCGCCGGCGGTGGCCAACTTCGCCGAGCCGGAAGCGCTGCAGAGCTTCGAGGCCGGTGAGGCCGCCTTCCTGCGCAACTGGCCCTATGCCTGGCAGGAACTGCAGGGCCCGGGCAGCCGCGTGGCCGGCCGGGTGGGGGTCACCACGATGGTGGCCCAGCCCGGCGAGCCCCACGGCGCCACCCAGGGCAGCTGGGGGCTCTCGGTGCTCGCCGGCAGCCGCCACCCGGCCGAGGCCGTGCAGGTGCTGCAGGCCCTCACCGGCGAGGCCAGCCAGCGGCAGCTGGTGGAGCGCTGGGGCTACACCCCCACCCTCACCGCCCTGTTCGACGATCCAGAACTGGTGGAGCGCCGCCCGCTGCTGCCGGTGCTGCGCGCCGCCCTGGAGGAGGCCGTGCTGCGGCCGATCAACCCCGGCTATGCCCAGCTCAGCGACATCGTGCAGCGCCAGCTCAGCGGCGTGATCACCGGCGACACGCCCCCCGAGCGGGCCATGGCCCGCGCCGGCCGCTCCAGCCGGCAGCTGCTGGAAGCCAGCGGCCAGCGCCAGCCAGAGGATCTGTCAGAGAAGCAGCCAGAAAAGCAGGAGGTGGCGCCATGAACCCGCTGCTGAGCCTGGCCCTGATGGCCCCCGCCCTGCTGCTGCTGCTGGCGGTGTTCCTCTGGCCGATCCTCGACTACGCCGGCCTGAGCCTGCAGGCCCAGTCGGTGTTCACCGGCCTCAAGCCCGTGCCGGTGGGCCTGGCCAACTGGGAGCGGCTGCTGGGCGACGGGCGCTTCTGGCAGGACGCCCTCCAGACCGTGCGCTTCGCGGGTGTGTCGGTGGGGCTGGAACTGGTGCTCGGCCTGGGCATCGCCCTGCTGCTGCACCAGCGCTGGCGCGGCCGGGGCGTGGTGCGCAGCCTCACCCTGCTGCCCTGGGCCCTGCCCACCACGGTGATGGCCCTGGGCTGGCGCTGGATCTTCAACGACCCCAACGGCCCGATCAACGGCCTGCTGCAGCTGCTGGGCCTGCCGACCGTGCCGTTTCTCGCCTCCCCCCAGCTGGCCTGGCTGGCGGTGGTGTTCGCCGACGTGTGGAAGACCACGCCGTTCGTGGCCCTGCTGCTGCTGGCCGGCCTGCAGATGATCCCGGCCGATCTCTACGAGGCCTTCGCCCTGGAGGGCGGCTCTCCCTGGCAGGCCCTGCGCCGCATCACCCTGCCGCTGCTGCAGCCCTACATCTTCATCGTGCTGCTGTTCCGCCTGGCCCAGGCGCTCGGGGTGTTCGATCTGGTGGTGGTGCTCACAGGCGGCGGCCCGGCCAGCAGCACCGAGAGCCTGGCGCTCTACGCCTACCTCAATGCCATGCGCTTCCTCGATTTCGGCTACAGCGCCACCGTGATGCTCGGCATGTTCGTGCTGCTGCTGGCCGGCGCCGCCCTGCTGGTGCTCAGCCAGCGCCGACCCGGGAGCTCGCCGTCATGACTCCGTCCCATCCCTCCGCATCACAACCCGCGTCCGCATCCACGACCGGATCCCTCGGCCGCAGCGCCCTGGTGGCCCTGCTGCTGCTCTGGAGCCTCGGGCCGATGCTCTGGCAGCTCTACACCTCCCTGCGCACCCCGGAAGCGCTGCTGGCCGGCGCCGGCGGCCTCGCCCGCGGCTGGACCCTGGCCAACTACGGCGCCGTGCTCAGCGGCGATCCCCCCTTCTGGCGCTACCTGCTCAACAGCACGGTGGTGGGGGCTCTCAGCACCCTGCTCACCCTGGTGCTCGCCATCCCCTGCGCCTATGCCCTCAGCCGCCGTCAGGGGGTGCTGCGGCTGCTGATCGGCGGCGGCCTGCTGGCGGCGGCCGTGTTCCCCTACGTGCTGCTGTTCCTCGCCCTGCTGGAGGTGGCGCGGCAGTTCGGCCTGGCCAACAACCTGCTGGCCCTCTGCCTGCCCTACGCCGGCCTCTCCCTGCCCCTGGCCCTGCTGCTGCTGCAGGCGGCCTTCGCCGAGCTGCCGCAGGAGCTGGAGGAGAACGCGGTGCTGGAGGGCTTCAGCCTGCCGCAGCGGCTGCGCTGGATCCTGCTGCCCCTGATGGGGCCCTCCGTGGTGAGCACGGGCCTGCTGGTGTTCCTGTTCAGCTGGAACGAGTTCCCGATCGCCCTCACCTGGCTGAGCCGCAGCGACCTGCTCACCCTGGCGCCGGCGATGGCCCGGATCGCCGGGTCTTCGGTGTTCACCGTGCCCTACGGCGCCTTCGCCGCCGCCACCGTGCTCGGCAGCGTGCCGCTGCTGGCCCTGCTGCTGCTGTTCCAGCGCCAGATCGTGGCGGGCCTGACCCAGGGAGCGATCAAAGGATGAAGAGCACCGGGTTGAGCAACGCCGTCGCCAGCGCCGCCGCTGCGGCCGCCCCCGCCCTGCGCCTGGAGGGCCTGGAACGCCGCCTCGGGGAGCGGCTGATCCTGGCGGGCATCGACCTGACGGTGGCGGCCGGTGAATGCCTGGCCCTGCTGGGGCCGAGCGGCTGCGGCAAGAGCACGATCCTGCGCCTGATCGCCGGGCTCGACCGGCCCGATGGCGGAAGGATCCTCATCGGCGGCCGCGACATGACGTGCGTGCCGGCCGGCCGCCGCCAGGTGGCGATGGTGTTCCAGAGCTACGCGCTCTATCCCCACCTCAGCGTGGCGCGCAACCTCTCGCTGGGCATGGAGCTGCGGGGCGTGCCTCGGCAGCGGCGGGAGGAGTCGGTGGCCCGGGTGCTGGCGATGCTGCAGCTCGAAGGCTTCAGCGATCGCCGGCCGGCCGACCTCTCCGGCGGCCAGCGCCAGCGGGTGGCGTTGGCCCGGGCCCTGCTGCGGGAACCGCGGGTGTTCCTGCTCGACGAGCCGATGAGCAACCTCGATGCCCAGCTGCGCGAGGAGCTGCGGCCCCAGCTGCGCGCGATCCTCTGCGGCGGCCAGGCGCCGGTGGTGTACGTGACCCACGACCAGCAGGAGGCGATGGGCATCGCCGACCGCATCGCCGTGCTGCAGGACGGACGGCTGCAGCAGTGCGGCACCCCCCAGGAGCTCTACGGCAGGCCGGCGAACGTGGTGGTGGCCAGCTTCATCGGCCGCCCCCAGATCAACCTGCTGCCGATGGACGACGGCACCGTGCTCGGCATCCGGCCCGAACACCTCCATCCGGTGGCCGAGGGGGGACTGCCGGTGCAGGTGCTGAGCCGGGAGTGGCACGGGGCGAGCCAGCAGCTCACCCTGGCCAGCCGCCACGGCGAGCTGCGCTGGACCACCGACGGCAGCCAGGTGATCGGCGATGCGCTGCAGCTGGGCTGGGAGCCCCGCCATGAACACCGCTTCCGCCAGGCCACCGGAGAGCGCTGCTGACACCGGCCTTCTGACACCGACCTGCCTGCACGGCGCTCTTGGCGCCGCCCGGCGGAGCCGCCTAGACCCGATGCAGAGAGCCAAGACGCCGTTCCCGGATGCCCGATCCCCAGGTGCGTTGGTGGGAAGGCTGCGTGATCTACCAGGTGATGCCCCGCAGCTTCGCCGACGCCGACGGTGACGGCATCGGCGATCTGGCCGGCATCACCGGCAAGCTGCCCTACCTGGAGTGGCTGGGGGTGGATGCCATCTGGCTCACCCCGCTCTACCCCTCCCCGCTGAAGGACGGCGGCTACGACATCACCGACTTCACGGCGATCCACCCGGACCTGGGCAGCCTCGAGGACCTGAACCGGCTGCTGGCGGAGGCCCATGCCAAGGGCATCCGGGTGGTGCTCGATCTGGTTCTGAACCACACCAGCGTGCTGCACCCCTGGTTCCAGCGGGCCCGCTGGGCCGCCAAGGGCAGCCCCGAGCGCGACTTCTACGTGTGGCGCGACGACGACCGCTGCTACGCCGAGGCGCCCGTGCTGTTCCGCCACTTCGAAACGTCGAACTGGGAGTGGGACGCGGTGGCCGGCCAGTACTACCTGCACCGCTTCCTGCGCCACCAGCCCGACCTCAACTACGCCAATCCGGCCGTGCAGGAGGAGATGCTGGCGGTGGTGGACTTCTGGCTGGCCCAGGGGGTGGACGGCTTCCGCCTCGATGCCGTGCCCTTCCTGTTCGAGCAGGAGGGCAGCCGCTGCGAGGGCCTGCCCGACACCCACGCCTTCCTGCAGCGGCTGCGCCGGCGGGTGGAGGCTTGCGGCCGCGACGTGCTGCTGCTGGCCGAAGCCATCCAGCCCGTGCAGGAGTCGGCGCCCTACCTGGCGGAGGGGGAACTGCACGCGGCCTTCGAGTTCGGGCTCACGGCCCACCTGTTCGCGGCGGTGGCCCGGGGCCGCTGCGATCAGCTGCACCAGTGCCTGCGCGAGGCCCAGGCCACCGTGCCGGGCTGCCGCTGGGCCCTGCCGCTGCGCAACCACGACGAGCTCTGGCTGGGGGACGGCCACCTGGTGGACGCGAGCGTGATCGAGGCGGTGCGCACCGGCTTCCCCAATGCCGCGGGGCACTGGCTCAACTGGGGCATCAACCGGCGGCTGGCGCCCCTGCTCAACGGCGACCCGCGCCCCAACACCCTGCTGCACGCCCTGATCTACAGCCTTCCCGGCATCCCCTGCCTCTACTACGGCGACGAACTGGGCATGGGCGACTGGCCCGGCCTGCGGGACCGGGATGCCAACCGCACGCCGATGGCCTGGACCCCGGAGCGCAACGGCGGTTTCTCCACCGCACCCGATCCCCTGCTGGTGCTGCCCCCCATCACCGCACCCGGCTACGACTACCGGGTGGTGAACGTGGCGGTGCAGCAGCAGCTCTCCGGCTCCCTGCTCAACTGGCACCACCGCATGCTCACCAGCCGCCGGCAGCTGACGGCCCTGCGCTCGGGCGACTTCCAGCTGCTGGAGAGCGGCCACCCGAGTGTGCTCTGCTACGCGCGCCGCACGGCGGACATGACCGTGGTGGTGGCCGCGAACCTCTCGGCGGCCGGGGCCTCCACCCAGCTCGACCTGGAGCGCTGGCGCGGCAGCCGCATGCGGGAGGTGTTCTGGGGCTGTGAGTTTCCAGCCGCCAGCGATGCCTGGTACGTCTACCTGCCCGCCTACGGGTTCTTCTGGTGGCTGGTGGGCGAACCGGAGGTCGTGGCCGCTGCCAGCTCCTGATCCAGCAGCTCCTGCACCCTGGGGGTGAGGCGCTCGGCCTCGGCCGTGTCCACGAAGCTGAGCCGGCAGCGGCGGGCCAGCACATCCTCGGGGCTGCGGGCCCACTCGTGGCGGGCCGCATGGCGCACTTCAGCGGCGGTGAGCGGGATCACGGCGCTCAGGGGCTCGCACTCCTGCGGCGTGGCGGCGCAGGCCAGCACCGCCTCCGCCTCCAACCCATGGCTGGCCAGCAGGTGCCGCACCAGGGCCTGGGGATGGTGCTCCAGCAGCCGCTGCTCGAGGGCCATGAGCTCCCGCCGGGTGGCCTCGGGGGTGGCGGCGGAGCCCAGGATCGGCGCCGGCCCCGCCGGCTCGCCCAGGGGGCGACCCAGCTGGGCGGCCACGGCCTCGAGGCCGTCGAGGGCCATCGGACGGCAGGTGGTCCACTTGCCCCCCATCACACTGATCAGGCCCGAGGGGAGGGTCTCCACCTCGTGCTCCCGCACCACCGTGGCGGTGTTCCCGGTGGCCGTGTCGCCAGTGGCGGCAGCCGCGGGCCGCAGCAGCGGCCGGGCACCGGCCCAGCGGCTGGCCACCTCGGGTTCGCCGTGCTCGGGGAACCAGCGGCGCACGTAGCTGAGCAGGTAGGCCTCCTCCTCGGCGCTGGAGCGGTTGGCCTCCTCCAGCGGACAGGGCGTATCGGTGGTGCCCACCAGGGTGCGGCCGAAGAACGGCAGCATGAACAGCACCCGGCCGTCTTCGGTGGAGGGGATCAGCAGGCCGGTGCCGCCGGGGCAGAGGTTGGCCTTGAGCACCACGTGCATGCCACGGCTGGCCTGCAGCCGGGGGGGCTGGTCGGGATCGGCCAGGCGCCGGATCGCGTCGGCGCCGATGCCGGTGGCATTGAGCACCACCCGCGCCGGCAGCTCGCGCCGTTCACAGCTGCGGGCGTCCTCCACCACGGCACCGGCGAGGCGATCGCCCTGGCGCAGCAGCTCCACCACCCGGGTGCGGGTGTGCACGGTGACCCCCAGAGCCGCGGCCGTGCGGACGATCAGCAGGTTCAGGCGGGCGTCGTCGAACTGGCCGTCGCTGTAGGCCACGCCGCTGAAGCCGTGCGCCAGCTCCGGCAGCTGCTGCCGCACCGCCTCGCGGCCCAGCCAGCGGCTGGCCCCGATGCCGCGGCGGCCGGCCAGGAGGTCGTAAAGACTGAGGCCCACGCCGTAGTAGGCCTGCTGCAGGAACCCTGCCGTGGGCAGCAGCAGTTCCAGGCGGTGGGCCAGGAACGGCACCGCCTCCAGCCAGAAGCCCCGCTCGCCGAGGGCTTCGCGCACCAGCTGCAGCTGGCGCCAGTCGAGCCGCTTGAAGGCGAGCTCCAGATAGCGCACGCCGCCGTGCAGCAGCTTGGTGCTGCGGCTGCTGGTGCCCCGGGCGATGTCGCCCGCCTCCACCAGGGTCACCGAGAGGCCGCGGCGCACGGCCTCCAGCGCCACGGTGGCCCCGGTGGCGCCGCCTCCGATCACGAGCAGATCCACGGTCATTCAGGCGGCTCCGGTGAGGGTTGTGGTGGTGGTCGTCGTGTTGCCTGGGGTGGTGGAGCTCTCCTGCCAGTGCAGGCTGCGCTCCACCGCCCCGTGCCAGCGCCGGCTCCAGGCCTGGCGCTGCAGCGGCCCCAGCGTGGGCTCGAAACGCCGGGCCCCGGGCGCGCTGGCCAGGGCGCTCCAGGCCTCGAGGCCCGGCAGCAGGCCGGCCTGCACCCCCGCCAGCAGGGCCACGCCGCGGCTGGTGCTCTCGAGATCGGCGCGGCGCCGCACCGGCACCCCGGTGGCATCCGCCTGGGCCTGCAGCAACAGATCGGCCGCCGCGGCGCCGCCGTCGGCGGCGAGCTCCTGGAGGGGAGCTCCCAGAGCCCGCTCGGCCAGCTCCACCAGGGTGGCCACCGCCAGGGCGATGCCTTCGAGGGTGGCGCGGGCGATCTGGGCCGGGCCCGTGTCGCGGGTGAGGCCGATCAGCAGGCCCCGGGCGTAGGGGTCCCAGTGGGGCGTGCCCCAGCCGGTGAAGGCGGGCACCAGCATCACGCCGCCGCTGCTGCTGCACGCCGCCGCCAGGCCATTCACCTGGTCGGAGCGCTCGATCAGGTGCAGGCCGTCGCGCAGCCACTGGATCGCCGTGCCGGCATTGAACAGGCTGCCCTCGAGGCAGTAGGTGGGCTTGCCGGCCGCGTCGGTCCAGCCCACGGTGCTGAGCAGGCCGGCGGAGGAGCGCTGGATCGTGGCGCCGGTGTTGATCACCAGGAAGGCGCCGGTGCCGTAGGTGCACTTCCCTTCACCGACCTGCAGACAGCTCTGGCCCAGGGTCGCGGCCTGCTGATCGCCCAGCATCGCCGTGATCGGCACACCGGCGAAGGGCAGGCCGGCGGCGATGCTTCCGAAGGGTGCCTGGCTCGGCAGCAGCTCCGGCAG
This sequence comes from Aphanothece stagnina RSMan2012, assembly GCF_046764815.1. Classification (NCBI taxonomy): domain Bacteria; kingdom Bacillati; phylum Cyanobacteriota; class Cyanophyceae; order Chroococcales; family Aphanothecaceae; genus Aphanothece; species Aphanothece stagnina. The sequence goes on along the minus strand of NZ_JBKOUC010000008.1, from coordinate 7,437 downwards.
GGCCTGCTCCGGCACGCCCAGCGCCGCGGCGAGGTCGCCGGCCCACTGGAGCTGCTCCAGATCCATCAGCAGGGTGCGGCTGGCGTTGCTGCAGTCGGTGGCGTGGCGGCCGCAGAGGCGCCACAGCAGCCAGCTGTCCACCGTGCCGAAGCACAGCTGCCCGGCGGTGGCCGCCGCCGCCACCGCCGGATGCTCCCGCAGCGACCAGACGATCTTGCTGGCACTGAAGTACGGATCCACCAGCAGGCCGGTGCGCTGCCGCAGGGCCTCCTCCAGGCCCTGCCGCTTCCACTCGGTGCAGAGGGCGGCGGTGCGGCCGTCCTGCCAGACGATCGCCGGCGCCAGCGGTTCGCCGCTGCCGCGTCGCCACAGAACGGTGGTTTCGCGCTGGTTGGCGATCCCGCAGGCCGCCACCGCCCGGCGCTGCTCCTCGCTGATCGAGCCCTCCAGCTGGTGCAGCGCCGCGAGCTGGCTCTGCCAGATCGCCTCGGGGTCCTGCTCCACCCAGCCATCGGCGGGGTAGCGGCACTCCAGGGGGGCTCCGCAACAGGCCACCTGGTGACCGGAGGTGTCGTAGAGAGCCGCCCTTGAACTGGTGGTGCCCTGGTCGATGCTCAGAAAAAGCGCTGAACCCATGCAGTCATTTCTTTCAAGTTTGGTAGCACACAAGAGCTAGATAGCGGCTCTGAATTTCAAAAGAGAAAGAAATCGAAGACCTTTCGGCTCGCGCCCGATGCTGCAGCCTGAGGTCGGCCTCCAACGCTGCAACCCGCCACCAGCCCACTGCGCCGCCCCCTGAGTCCATGCCCCTCTCCTCCCATCCCCTGAGCCCGGACGACCTGCTCGAGGATCTGGCCGGACCGGCCGATCTGCTGATCGTGCAGGACCTCGACGGGGTGTGCATGGAGCTGGTGCACGATCCGCGCCACAGGCGGCTGGAGCCGGCCTACCTGCGGGCAGCCCGGCGGCTGGAGGGGCAGTTCGCGGTGCTCACCAATGGCGAGCACGAGGGCAGCCGCGGCGTGAACCGGGTGGTGGAGGCGGCCCTGGCGGGCCAGGCCGATCCAGCGGCCGAAGGGCTCTATCTGCCCGGGCTGGCGGCGGGCGGCGTGCAGCTGCAGGACCGCTTCGCCCGGGTGAGTCACCCAGGGGTGAGCGCCGGCGAGATCGCCTTCCTCGCCGCCACCCCGGATCAGCTGCGCCGAGCCCTGCTGGAGCGGCTGCCAACCGTTCTGCCGCAGTTGACAGCGGAGGAGCGTGCCGCCCGGGTGGAGGCGGCCGTGCTCGACAACCCCCTGTCCCCCAGCCTCAATCTCAACGGCCTGTTCGCCGCCAGCGGGGGCTCGGTGGAACGCCAGCAGGATCTGCAGGCCCTGGCTCTGGAGCTGATGCAGGGGCTGCTCGAGCAGGCCAGGGCAGCGGGTCTGGGGCGGTCGTTCTTCCTGCACCTGGCGCCGAACCTGGGCAGCCGGGATGGGATGGAGCAGCTCAAACCCGCCAGCACCTCCGGCACCGGCACCACCGATGTCCAGCTGATGCTGCGCGGTGCCCTCAAGGAGGTGGGCCTGCTGGTGCTGCTCAACCAGGCCATTGCGCGCCGCACTGGCAGCGCCCCCCTCGGCGCCGACTTCAACGTGCGCACCGCCCCCCACGACCACCCCAGCCTGCTGGAGCTGGCCCGTTCGGCGATCCCGCCGGCGCTGATGCCCCGCCTGGTGGGGGTGGGCGACACGATCACCTCGATGCCGGCCCCGGGCGGGGGCTGGCTGCGGGGGGGCAGCGACCGCGGCTTCCTCACCCTGCTGCAGGAGCTGGGGGAGGTGTTCGGCACCGCCAACCGGGTGGTGCTGGTGGACAGCAGCGGCGGGGCGGTGGATCGGCCCTCCCATGCCGATGGCGAACTGGCCGGTCTCACCGACCCGGAGGATCCCCTCCGCATCGACGCCAGCCTCGCCGGGGGACCTGCCCAGTACGTGGCGCTGTTCCAGCAGCTGGCCGAACGCAGGAGCTGAGCAGCAGGGCAGGCGAGCCGGCTCAGGGCTCAGGGTTCAGGGCTCAGGGCTCAGGTTTCAGGGCGCCAGCCCCAGCTCCCGCTCCATGCCGGCCAGCACCACGTCGGCCACCAGCTGGATGCGGAAGCGGCAGTGCTGGGTCACGCTGCAGTCGAAGCTGCCGTGCTCCCAGTACTTGTTGCTGCCGGCGCCGCCGCCGCAGAGGCCGAAGTACTCGCAGCTGCTGCGGCAGCGCTCCACCCCCGAGCGGATCTCACGATGCACCCGCTGGAATTTGGGGGTGGCGGCCAGGGCTTCGAGGCTGTGGGTGAGCACGTTGCCGAAGGCGAAATCGCCATAGGCCTCGGTCTTCACGGACAGCAGCTCGGGGTCAAAGGTGGACACGTTGCCGCGGGCGTCCACGTTGACGATCGCGAACGGGGTGTTCATGTCGGTCTGGCTGAGGCGGGCATCACTGCAGGCCAGGCTGGTGATGCCCTCGAATTCCCGGATGCAGAGGTCGTCGGGATGGTCGAGGCTGCGGCTCCAGACCCGCTCCATGAACGCCACATAGCGGCTCTCCAGGGCTGAGCGTTCCGCCACGGCCACATCGAGGCTGGACTGGGCGTTCTCCCCCTCGGTTTCTTCCATGTTGAAGCCCACGTCCGTGATGCCGTGCTCCAGGAAGAAATCGACCATGGCATCGGCGTGCTCGAGGCCATCGGCCGTGAGCACGCAGATCACCTCGAACGGGATGCCCCGCCGCTGCAGCCAGTCGATGCCGCGCATCACCGCCGCGTGGGTGGGCAGGCCGGTGCGGGTGACCCGGTGTGCGTCATGCAGGAAGGCCGGGCCATCCATGCTCACGCCCACGTGGATGTCGTTGCGCTCGAAGCAATCACACCAGGCCCCATCGATCACCGTGGCGTTGGTCTGCAGCGACTGCACCACGGTGGAAGGGGGCAGGCCATGGCGCTCCAGCGCGCGCCGGATCCGCTGGGTGGCCTCGTCGTAGAAGGCAATCGGCATGGTGAGGGGCTCCCCCGCATGCCAGAGCAGGGTGAAGCCGCCATCGAGGAACGGGCTCTCCAGCACCCGCTCGAGCGCGGCCTCGAGGATCTCGAACGACAGCCGGCTGCGGTCGTCGCGGTGGGGGAGATAGCAGTAGTCGCAGTCGAGGTTGCAGAACGGGGTGGGCTGCAGCACCAGCAGCTGCAGCGGACCGAACGGCTGGGGGCCAGGTTGGCTCACAGGACCGCGCCCTCAACGTCGTCCGCCATTGCGGAAACCCCCGTTGCGGAAGCCCCCTCCGCCATTGCGGAAGCCACCGTTGCGGAAACCACCGCCTCCATTGCGGAAGCCAGCATTCCGCCAGCCACCACCATTGCGGAAGCCGCCGTTGCGGAAGCCCCCATTGCGGAAACCACCGTTGTAGAAGCCACCGTTGCGGAAACCGCCGTTGTAGAAGCCGCCATTGCGGAAGCCGCCGTTTCCCCAGCCGATGGCCGGGCCGTTGACCCAGGCGAGGGCCAGCAGGCTGCCATCCAGCTCAGCGTTCTCGAGCTCGGCGTTCTCGGGCTCGGCGTTCTCGGGGGGTTCTCCGGCGTCAGCACGCCGACCATCCGGGTGACCAACCCGATCCTCGCCTTCGTTCTGCTCCTGCACCGCCAGAGCAATCCGGCGCAGCCGCTCTTCCACCCCCCGGGGCTGCGCGGTTGCGGGCCCATCTCCGACTCCACCAGCCTGCTGGGCTGCCGCCGTCGCCAGGGCCGCCGCGCAGTCCAGGGGCAGGGAGGCCAGCAGCAGCAGGCCCAGCAGTCGTGAACGGATCAGGAAGGCCATCAGAAGGGGACGAACGGGAGAAGAACAGAACGAAGAACAAAGGCCGTCAGGGATTCGATGGGATAGCGCTGTCCGCGCTGGCCGCAGGCAAGGGCCGGATCGCTTCGACTCCCAGCATCGAGGCCTCGAACCAGCTCTGGATCTGCTCCCGGGAGAGGTTGAGGCGGCTCCCGGGACCGATCCAGCGATCCACGGCGGCCACCGCCTCGGGCTGGCCGTCCAGATAGCCCTGGAGCAGGCGGGCAATGGTGAGATTCACCAGATCCCGGAAGGCCGAGTCGTTCTGCGGCACGAGGCAGGCGACGCCGTAGGTGTCGAACGGGCGCTCCGGGGTGAAGGCCATCCCTGCCAGGCGCCGGTCACGCACCTGCGCCTCCAGCAGGACCGAGTCGCCAATCACCCCATCGACCTGGCCGTCGCTGAGCGCATCCACGGCCTCGCTGAGGTTCGCGAAGGGCCTCACCGCGGCGGCGGGCTGGAAACCTCGGGTGAAGGTGTCGCCGAGGGAGGCCTTCTGAACGCCGATCGAGCGGCCAGCGAGGCCGGCCGCCGACCCGTCAAACCGCCCCTCCGGTGCCAGCAACTTCAGACCGGAGACCGCGATCGGCAGGGAGAAATCAACGAACAGGTCCCGTTCCCAGGAAAAGGACACACCGCAGACCAGATCCGCCTTGCCGCTGGCCAGATTCGCAAAGACCGTGACGGGGTTGCTCTCTGGCGCCAGCTTCAGGCGCACAGGGCGTCCAATGGCAGTGGCCACGGCTGCCGCGATCCTCTGTGCGAACTCCATCGCATAACCCTGAGGCTGCCCTGCGGCGTCCAGGCTCAGGATCGACGGCATGTCCGCCGGACCTGTCACCACCAGTTCTCCCGTGCGAGCGGCCCGCTCGATCACGCCATCAGCGCGGGCAGGAGAGGACGCACCCACCAGGGCCAGCACGGTCAGGGAGGCTGACAGAACGCGATGGACCATGGCGCAAGCGTCAGAACCCCTTCAACCATGGCCCGTGGCTCTCGCCCCGCATCACTCAGGCGAGGAAGGGGATACAGATCGACAACATGACTTCTCGACAACTTGACTTCTCGACAACTTGACTTGTCAGGAACTTGAACGTGCTCTGGCCCCCGGAGACGAGGGTCCGAAGCGTTCAGATCCAGGCTGGGTCGAACCGCATGCTGAGATCGAGCCAGGGACTGCGGGTGACCGGCGCACTGGTGGAGATCAGGTCGATGCCGGTGGCGGCGTAGGCACGCAGCTGCTCCGGCTGCACACCGGAGGCTTCCAGCACCACGGCCTGGCCGCGCTGCTGCGCCAGCCGACGCAGGGCCGGCACGACCGGCACCAGGGCCTCCGGCGCGAAGCCATCCAGCAGCACCGCATCGGCCCCGGCCTGCACGGCCGCCTCCGCCTCGGCGGCGGTTTCAGCCTCCACGATCACCCGGGCCGGCCAGGGCGCCTGGGCGCGCACCGCCGCCACCGCCGCCGCCACCCCGCCCGCCCAGGCCAGATGGTTCTCCTTGAGCATCGCCGCATCGTCGAGCCCCATCCGGTGGTTCAGCCCACCGCCGCAGCGCACCGCGTACTTCTCCAGGCCGCGCAGCCCAGGGGTGGTCTTGCGGGTATCGGCCAGTCTCACGCCCGTGCCCTCCAGCTCCGCCACCAGGCCGGCTGTGGCCGTGGCGATGCCACTCAGACGCATCGCGAGGTTGAGGGCCGTGCGCTCCCCCGCCACCAGCGCCGGCGCCGGGCCCTCCAGCTCCAGCAGGCGCTGGCCAGGGTCCACCGCCTCCCCGTCGGCCACCAGCAGGCGCACCTGCACAGCCGGATCCAGCAGGCGGAACAGGGGCTCCACCAGCACGCCGCCGCAGAACACACCGGCCTGGCGGGTGAGCCAATGGGCCCGGCCGCCCGCACCGGCCAGCGCCGGCAGGGTGAGGTCGCCACGGCCCAGATCCTCCACCAGCCAGGCACGCAGCATCGGCTCCAGCTGCAGGGGGAACAGCGACGGCATGGCAAGGCGGGGCCTGGATCAGAGCACGATCGCAGCAGGACGCCGCCCGCGTCCCACAGCCACCCTCACTTACCGATGCAGAAGCGGGCGAACACCCGATCCAGCACCGCCTCGCTCACCTCTTCGCCGGTGATCTCCCCGAGACAGCGCACCGCGGCGCGCAGATCGATGGTCCAGAAATCCCAGGGGAGCTGCTGGGCCGCCGCCTCGAGGCTGCCGGCCAGGGCTTCGGACGCCCGGGCGGCGAGATCGCGCTGGCGGGCATTGAGGGCCACCTGCACCCCCTGCACGTCGGCGGCGCCACAGCGCTGCAGCAGCGCCTGCACCAGGGCGTCGCTGCCGGAGCCGGTGAGGGCGCTGATCGCCACATCCGCCAAAGCAACGGCAGGTGCCTCCACCAGATCCGCCTTGTTGCCCACCAGCAGCAGCGGCACCCCCTCGGGCACCAGGGCGCGCAGCTCCGCGTCGGCCGGCGTCCAGCCCGCCGCCAGATCGAACACCAGCACCACCGCGTCCGCGGTGGCCAGGGCCTCGCGGCTGCGGGCGATGCCGAGCCGCTCCACGGCGTCGTCGGTGGGACGGATGCCGGCGGTGTCGAGCAGGGTGAGCGGCACGCCGTCGAGCACCAGCTCGCTCTCCAGCAGGTCGCGGGTGGTGCCGGGCAGGTCGGTCACGATCGCCCGCTCACGGCGGCTGAGCCGGTTGAGCAGGCTGCTCTTGCCCACGTTGGGGCGACCCACGATCGCCACCCGCAGCCCCTCGCGCAGCAGGGCACCCTGGCGTGCCTCGGCCACCAGCTGCTCCAGCTCCCGGCGCACCGCCGTGAGGGCCGCCACCAGCGCCGCGCTGTCCAGGGGGGGCAGATCCTCCTCGAAATCCACCCTGGCCTCCAGCTCGGCCAGCTGATCCAGCAGCCGCTCGCGCAGGGCACCGATGCGGCGCTGCAGGCCGCCATCCAGGCCCGCCATGGCCAGCTGGGCAGCGCGACGGCTGCGGGCCGTCACCAGCTCACTGATGGCCTCGGCCCGGGTGAGATCGAGCCGGCCATGCAGAAAGGCCCGCTGGCTGAATTCCCCCGGCAGGGCCCGCCGGGCCCCGGCCGCCAGCACCAGCTCGAGCACCCGCTGCACCGCCACCAGCCCCCCGTGGCCATGGAATTCCACCACGGTTTCGCGCGTGAAGCTGCGGGGCGCCCGCATCAGCAGCAGCAGGGCCTCATCCACCGGCTCCCCGGTGGCCGGGTCCACCACGTGGCCATACAGCACCCGATGGCTGTCCCACACCTGCTGGCCTGGGGCCCGGAACAGCCGGGCGCCGATGGCCTCGGCCTGGGGCCCGGAAATTCTTACGATCGCCACACTTCCCTGACCCGGCGCGATGGCCGTGGCCACGGCGGCGATCGTGTCAGACGCGGTGGCCAGGGAGGACTCCCCCGCTTCGCCGTTGTCCAGCTCCAACTCGCCTCTCACCCCACCCCATGGCGCTGCGTCCGTTCCAGTTTCGACCGCATGTCCCCGTGGTGCGGTCCATCCGGCGGGCCATCCAGTGGCTCTGGCACCAGGAGGGCAACCCCGGCCAGCGGGCCCGGGGCC
>NZ_JBKOUC010000007.1:0-134806 GCF_046764815.1 Aphanothece stagnina RSMan2012 | reverse complement strand
AGATCCTGGCTGAGTTTCTCTCGGCCGCGACCGATCGGGTGGAGATCATTTTCACTAAGTTCATCAATCTGGTGAGCTCCAAGCCGGTCATCCAGACCCTGCTTCCCCTGGATTCCCAGGGGATTGCCACCCCAGAGGATGAGATCTTCCGCCTCACCACCCGGGAGGGTCGGCTGGTGGTGGAGCCGGGCACCATGGCGGCCGCTAACGTGGCTCCCACCCTTCCGTCGGACATCGTCTTCGACCAGAGCCCCGAGCAGCTCCTCAACGCGCTGTTGCCGCTGTACATGCAGAACCAGCTGCTGCGATCCCTGCAGGAAGCTGCGGCCTCCGAGCTGGCCAGCCGGATGACCGCCATGAACAACGCCAGCGACAACGCCAAGGCCCTCGCCAAGACCCTCACCCTCGATTACAACAAGGCCCGCCAGGCGGCCATCACCCAGGAAATCCTCGAAGTCGTGGGTGGCGCGGCGGCGATGGCCTGATGCTCCGCCAGCACTGATCGACACGCCGCTGGTGTCTTGACCGGCTCGGCTGGTCGTTCCCTGATCCCAGGGGGCGCCAGGCGAGCCGGTTTTTTCATGCCGCCGTGGCCTGAGGGGGCCATGGCCCGCTGTCAGGCTGGAGCGCTTGCCCCCGGTTCACCCCATGGCGCAGCCGCCGACCGCCCGCCACCCGGACGCCGGGATCGCCAGGGGGCAGGCCCCGCTCTCCTCCGAGCTCAGGATTCAGCCCCTGTTTCCCGTCGCCCTGGCCCAGGTGCAGCTGCGGCCCGATCCCCTCGATCTGGCCAGGCAGCTCCAGACGCTTCTCGCCCTGCGCGGTGAAGCCCGCAGCAATCCGGATCCCGGTTGTGCCTGGACCGGAGATCTGCACGGGGTCTGGAACCTGCAGGGCCACCCCACCTTCGCGCCGCTGGTGGCGGAGCTCTGCGGTCATGCCCGCAGCTTCCTGACGCAGCTGGGTTTTGACCTGGACCGGCTGGCGCTGCACATCCAACGCTGCTGGCCCGTCGTGAGCGAGCCTGACCAGGTGATCGGTCGCCACCATCATCCGAACGCCCATCTCAGCGCCGTCTACTACTTCAACGGTGATGGCAGTGGGGCACAGGGTTGCCTGCGGCTCTTCCCCCAGCGCCAGGTGAATGAGCTGGTTCCCGGCATGGCCGTGGGCCATGGCGGGCCGCTGGGCCCCTCGCCCTGGACCCTTCCCTGGATCGACGTCGCCCCCCGGGCTGGACTGTTGCTGCTCTTCCCTTCCTGCCTGGAGCATGCGGTGCTGCCCAACGGGGATCCTGACGATCTGCGCTGCTCCCTGAGCCTCGATCTGGCGCTCACCGCCCCGGCGGGATCCGCGCCGCCGGAATACCTTGCCCCCCACCCCAGCCACTGGCAGGAGCCATGAGCTGGGAGGATGGGTGCCCTCCAGCACCGATCCGACCTACTCCGTGAACGACGAGCCCCAGACCTTCACGATCACTGCTGCGATTGACGGCACCACCCACACGTTTTCCTGTCGGGCCGACCAGACCGTGCTGGCAGCGGCGGAGGCCGCCGGGGTTCCCCTGCCCAGCTCCTGCTGTTCCGGGGTGTGCACCACCTGTGCGGCCCTGATCAGCACGGGCGAGGTCCGCCAGCCGGATGCGATGGGCGTCAAGCAGGAACTCCAGCAGGCCGGCTATGCCCTGCTGTGTGTGGCCTATCCCACCAGTGATCTCAGCCTCACGGCGGGCATGGAGGATGCCCTCTACCAGCTCCAGTTCGGCCAATACCAGAAGTGAGGCTCCAGGGATGGATCCGCTCTGGCGACTGAAGCCGTTGGCGCTGCGCCTGCGGCGCGGGGAAGGTCCGCTGCGCCCGCAGATCCTCCGGGCGCTGAGCGCCCATGGACGGCCGCTGCGCTGGGCGATCACGGCCGTCCAGGGTGACGAGCTGGCCGTCGAGGCGGTCGTGGTCTGCGTCTCACCGCAGCCGTGACGACGGCTGCCCCCTTCCCCACCCTGCTGGTCGTGCCCACGGGGATCGGCTGCGCCGTGGGCGGCTTCGCCGGCGATGCCCTGCCGGCGGCTCGCCTGCTGGCCGCGGCCAGCGGCTGCCTGATCACCCACCCCAACGTGATGAACGGGGCTGCGCTGTACTGGCGCGACCCCAGCATCCACTACGTGGAGGGTTCGGCCCTGGATCGCTTTGCGGCAGGAAACCTCGCCCTGCGTCCGGGGCGTTGCCAGCGGGTCGGGGTGCTCCTGGACGCTGGCATCGAAGCCGATCTGCTCCAGCGCCACCTCCAGGTCGTGGAGGCCTGCCGCGCCACCCTGGGCCTGCAGATCGGCCCGGTGCTGTGCACCGATGCCCCCCTGGCGGTGAGTCTTGCCGAGGGGCCGAGCGGAGCGAGCTGGGGAAGCCTGGGCCGTCCGGATGCCCTGTTGCGGGCGGGGGAGCGGCTCAAGGCAGCCGGTGCCACCGCGATCGCCGTGGTGGCCCGCTTTCCGGATGATCCCGACAGTGAGGCCCTCGCGGCCTACCGGAGCGGTTCGGGCGTGGATGCCCTGGCCGGCGCCGAAGCCGTGATCAGCCACCTGCTCACCGATCACCTGGGCCTGCCCTGTGCCCATGCCCCTGCCCTGGGTCCCCTGCCGCTGAACCCGGGCCTGGACCCCCGCGCCGCCGCCGAGGAACTGGGGTACACGTTCCTGCCCTGCGTGCTGGTGGGCCTCAGCGGAGCTCCCGATCTGGTGCCCCTGAGCGAGCCCGGCGAGGGCCGGATCGATCCGCAGTGGCTGCATCCAGCCAGGATCGGGGCGGTGGTGGCTCCTGCGGGTGCCCTGGGGGGGGCAGCGGTGCTGGCCTGCGCCGAGCGGGGGGTCCCGCTGATCGCGGTGGACAATCCCTGCGTGCTGCAGGTCGATGCGGAGGCCCTCGGCCTGGAGGCCATCGCCGCCTCGAGCTTTGCGGAGGCCGCCGGCCTTGTCCTCGCCCTGCGGGAGGGCATCTGTCCTGGGGCTCTGGGCCGACCGTTCTCCCCCCTGCCACCGCTGGTCTCCGCGCCCCCGGGCCGCGGGGTGTCTCATTCCCGGTGATAGGGCCCGCCCTGGAGGATCGTCTGCACGCGGTACAGCTGCTCCACCAGCAGCAGCCGGGCCAGCTCATGGGGGAAGGTGAGGGCCGAGAGGCTGAGCTGCCAGCGCGCCTGGGCCCGCAGGGCCGGATCGAGACCGTCGGCCCCGCCGATCACGAAGGCCAGGCGGTCCGAGCCGCACTGCCGCAGCTGCTCGGCCAGCTCCATGGAGCGGAAGGTGCGGCCCTCCTCGCTCAGGGTGACCAGCTGTTCATCGCTGCGCAGTTCCCCGCGGATGGCCTGGGCTTCCCGCCGCGGATCGCTGTCCCGGAGCTCCACGATCGTCAGTCCGGGCAGACGTTGGCAGTACAGCGCCACGCCTTCGCGCACCCATCCCTTGCGCACCCTGCCCACGGCGATGATGCGGATCCGGTCGGCTCTCAGCACGGAGGCCCCTGCCCTCAGCGCAGGCAGGCCATCGGGTGGCGGGGCGCCAGGCCCAGGGCCCTGGCCACCCCCGGATGGCAGACCGAGCCATCGACCGTGTTGAGGCCCGAGAGCAGTTCGGGCCGGTCCGTGACCGCCTCGGCGAGGCCACGGCCCGCCATCACCAGGATGTAGGGGAGGGTGACGCTGACCAGGGCCTCGGTGGAGGTGAACGGAACGGCCCCCGGCATGTTCCCCACCGCATAGTGCTGCACCCCATGGATGCTCTGGACGGGATCGGTATGGGTCGTCTCCCGGCTGGTGGCGATGCAGCCCCCCTGGTCGATCGCCACGTCCACGATCACTGAACCGGGCTTCATCTGGCGCACCAGCTCCTCCTCCACCAGGGTCGGGGCTCGACCACCGGGGGTGAGCACGGCGCCGATCACCAGATCGGCCCCGGGCACGAGGCGCTCCACCAGGCTGCGGCTGCTGACCAGGTTGAACAGGCGGCCGCGGCGGTCGGCCTCCAGCTGGCGCAGGCGCTGGGGTGAGCGATCCAGCAGAAACACTTCGGCATCCATGGCCGCGGCGATCCGGGCCGCATTCCAGCCCACGGTGCCGGCGCCGAGCACCACCACCCGGGCTGGGCGCACCCCGGTGCATCCCCCCATCAGGATGCCGCGGCCGCCATGGGGCTTTTCCAGCAGGTGGGCGCCCACCTGGGCAGCCAGACGACCGGCGATCTCGCTCATCGGGGCCAGCAGCGGCAGGCTGGTGTCCTCCAGCTGCACCGTCTCGTAGGCCACAGCTGTGGTGCCCGCCTCCAGCAGGGCCCGTCCCACATCCGGATAGGCCGCCAGATGCAGATAGGTGAACAGCACCAGGTCGCTGCGCAGATAGGGGAACTCCTCCGGTTGGGGCTCCTTGACCTTCACGACCAGATGGGCGGCCCAGGCGTCCTCGCGGCTCACCAGCCGCGCACCGGCGGCGGCGAAGGCGTCATCGCCGATGCCGGCGCCGAGGCCGGCACCTTCCTGAACCCGCACCTCCATGCCCTGGGTCACCAGTTCCCGAACCCCGTCGGGGGTGAGGGCCACGCGTCGCTCATCCCGCTTGATCTCGGTCGGCACCCCGATGCTCGCCATCGGTGCGGTGAGCTGGTGAGGCGAAGCCTGGGCAGCCATCAAGTGCAGGAGGTGCGACACCAGCCTGGCTCAGCCGGCGGCGATCGGCATGCGCCAGCCGCTGTCGAAGGCGTGACCGCTCACCTTCAGCACCGGCGGCGCCTGGCGGCGCTTGAATTCGGCCCGCCGCAGCAGGGTGCTGACCCGTTCGGCCAGCTCAGGATCGGTGCCCTCGGCCACAAGCTCCCGCTGGCTGCGCCGCTCCTCCACCAGGGCCCTGAGCAACGGGTCCAGTTCCCCATAGTCCGGCAGGGAGTCGGTGTCGCGCTGGTCGGGCCTGAGTTCGGCGCTGGGGGGCTTGTGGCGGATCGCGGCGCCGATCAGCTCCCCCCGCTCCGGCAGGCCCAGGGACCGGCGGCAGGGGAGAGCGGCCGGACTGTCCAGCCAGGCCGCCAGGGTGAACACGCTGGTCTTGTAGACGTCCCCGATCACGGCCAGACCCCCGTTCATGTCGCCGTACAGGGTGCAGTAGCCCACCGCCAGCTCCGATTTGTTGCCGGTCGAGAGCAGCAGCCGTCCCTGCTGGTTGGCCACGGCCATCAGCAGCGTGCCGCGGATGCGTGATTGCAGATTCTCGGCGGTGAGACCCGACGGCGGCTGGCCCAGTGCCGGGGTCAGGGCCGTGTCGAAGCCCGCCATCAGGCCGGTGATCGGCAGGGTGTGGGTGATGAGGCCGAGACGCCCCGCCAGGGCCAGGGCGTCGTCGGTCGCGCCGCTGGAACTCCAGGGGGAGGGCATCAGCAACGCCCGCACCTGCTCGGCCCCCAGCGCCGCCGTGGCGATCACCGCCACCAGGGCTGAATCGATGCCCCCACTGAGCCCCAGCAGGGCCCGCTGGAAACCGCATTTGCCGGCGTAATCCCGCACGCCCAGCACCAGGGCGCGGAACAACTGTTCGAGGGGCTCGGGCAGGACGGCGTCCGCTGGTGGGCCCGGGGCGGGGTGCCTTCCGGGACTCCAGGTCTTCAGATCCTCCGTGCAACAGGCCAACTGGCAGGCCAGCTCGCCGCAGGCCTCCACCACGAAACTGGCTCCGTCGAAGACCAGTTCGTCGTTGCCGCCCACCTGGTTCACGTACACCACCGGGCAGTTGAGCCGTCGCGCCGCACGGCGGGCCAGGGCATGGCGCAGTGGCACCTTGGCCTGGCCGAAGGGCGAGGCGGAGAGATTGAGCAGGAGGTCCACCCGGCTCGGCAGCAGGGCGGCGACCGGATCGGGGCCGGCCAGGCGGTGCCCCTGCAGCTCCTCCTCCACCCAGAGGTCCTCGCAGATGGTGAGCCCCAGGCGCCAGCGCTGCCCCCGCCGTTCCAGCTCCAGCACGGCGGCGGCGTCACCCGGGAGGAAGTAGCGCTGCTCGTCGAACACGTCGTAGGTGGGCAGCAGCAGCTTGCGCGCCACCACCCGCCAGCCGGCGGCCTCCACCAGGGCCACGGCATTGAACAGGTTGGGCAGCTGGCCTCCACCCTTCGGCTCGGCGATGCCCACCAGCAGGGCCAGCTCGGGCATGGTGCGCGCCAGCTCCTGCACCATCGCCTCGAGCACCTCCTGCTGCCGGGTCAGCCGGGTCGGCTGCAACAGCAGATCCCGCGGTGGGTAGCCCCACAGCGAGAGTTCGGGGGTGAGCACGAGGTCGGCGCCCCGGCTCGCCGCCTGGCGGCAGGCGGCGAGGATCCGCTCCCCGTTTCCCGCCAGGTCGCCCACCAGAGGGTTGATCTGGGCCAGGGCAAGGCGCATCACGAGGGGCGTTCGAGGCCGTAGAGATTGTGCTCCAGCAGCACCGGCCAGACCGACGCCGGGATCTGGCTGGGATCCGGCTGCCGCCGCACAGCCGAGCTCGCGGAGGCTGGGATGGACAGCGGCAGGATCTCGAGCTGCGCGCCCAGGGCGCGGAGGGGCTCCAGCTGGTCCGGTTCGATCGACCACCCGCGGCGCGGGACGATGGCGAGGCGGCAGCCCTGCAGCAGGGCCCTGGCCTGCTTCCAGCGGGGAATCTGGGGGGCCAGATCACTTCCCACCACAAAGACCAGCTCCGCGTCAGGCCAGCGGGCGGCAGCCCGCTCCAGGGTGGTGATCGCCCAGGGGCTGCTCAGGTCCTGATGCAGACGGAGGCGTGGATTGCCGATGGCTTCCACCAGGGCCGCCAGCAGTGCGGTGCGCTGGGTCAGGGGAGCCCCATGCTGCTTGAGGGGGTTGTCACTGGCCCAGGTGGCCACCTGGGGGAACTGCTCCAGCAGCCTGACCAGCAGGGCCTGGTGTCCCCGGGTGGGAGGGTCGGCGCTGGTGCCGAACAGGGCGATCCGGCCGGGCCCTCCAGAGGGGGTGTCAGCGATGGTGCTCACGGCAGCAGGGCGCGCCAGGAGGGGGCGGGCCCATCCGCGGCGGCCCCCGCCGCGGTGTCGGATGTGGTGTGGGCCGTGCTGTCGGGCCAGCGCCCCAGCCACCGGCGCACCTGGGGATCCGTGGCGGCCAGGCGGCGCAGCAGGGCTGCAGGTGTTCCCCCCCGCCGGGTGCTGCTCAGCAGTTCCTGGGCAGCCAGGCGGCCCGTGCGGCGGGTCGTGTGCACCGCCAGCGCCGCCTGGGCGATGGCGACGGGGGCGGCAGGCGCGAGGCTGAGGCCACCAGTGAGGGGGGCGGCCACGAGCAGCAGTTGCCGAACCCCCCCGAGCAGGACCTGAATCCCCAGCTGGGCGCCGCCCAGAAGGGCGTTGTGGCCCGACAGACGGGTGAGCAGATCCCGGGCGGCCCGCCCGCCCATCGGCAGGCCGTAGAGCTGGCAGAGTTGCATCACCAGGGCCGTGTCACAGGCCAAGCCCCCGGCCAGGTCCAGCAGCACCAGCGGGTTGGCCGCCACGCCCGTGGCCTTGAGGGCGGCAAAGCGGCCGATCAGCCCCTGGGCGGCCTTCTGACTGTGCCGCAACCGGGTTTCCTGGAGGGACCGCTGGAACCGCTCCGCGCTGCGCAGCGCGTTGATCGCCAGCAGCAGCTCACCCTGGGAGTCGAGGCACTGCAGCAGGGCGACCTGCAGAGGTTCCACGGCCGGGGGCCGGCGGGTGGAGCGAATCCGGCCATCGGCCATCTGGAAGGCCTGCCGGGGGGCCGCGGCCACGGGGAGCAGCTCCAGCTGACGGGCCTCGGCGGGCAGCCGACGCCGAATGCCGGCCAGCAGGTTCGCCCGTTCGGCCTCTGACCAGGAATCGCAGCGGTTCAGCACCAGCATCAGGGGCTTGCCACTGGCCAGCAGGACCTCAAGGGCCTCGAGATCCACCTGGCTGAGATCCCCGTCGAGCACGAACAGGACCAGATCGGAGCCGAGGGCCACACGGCGTGCCAGGCGGCCGCGGGCGGCCGCGGCGATCTCGTCGATGCCCGGGGTGTCCACCAGCTCCACGGCCGCCAGGGTCGACAGGGCAGGGGCCCAGGTCGTCGCGGCCTGACGGCGGGTGCAGCCATGGGCCACGTCCGTCGCGAAGGTCTCCTGGCCCAGCAACGCATTGAGCAGGCTCGACTTGCCCACGCCGACCCGGCCGAAGACCACGATCCGGAGCACCCCGCGCTCGAGGCGCTCGAGCTGGCGATCGAGGTTGGCGAGTTCCCCGGCCAGCCAGCTGTGTTCTCGGCTGCTCAGCTGCAGCTGCCTGCGCCAGTGCCCCAGCCACTGCGCACAGCGCTGGGCGGTGGGGGGGGGCTGGGGTTGGCTCTGGCTGCTGGCCGGGGTCATGGGAGGGCCTCTCCGCCGGCCGGCTGGGGGCGCCGCCACCAGCCGGCCAGCACCGCCAGCACCGCCTCGGCGCCGATCACCCCGACAAAGCCCCCGAATTCGTCGACCACCACGCGCACGCCGCCGCTGTTGCGCCGGAAGCCGGTGAGCAGGCGATCCGCCCGGATCATTTCGGGGACGTACTCCACCGGTTCGCTGAGGTCCGCTGGAGTGAGCTCGCTGTGGCCCTGAAGCAGGGCTGTGAGCAGCCGCTCCCGACTGGCCACCCCGAGAATCTCATCCACCTCCTCCCCCAGCACCACCCACCACGGGGCGTTGTTGTCCAGCAGTTCGCTCTGGGCCGCCGCCAGGCTGCCGGCCCCCGCGAGGGTGGGGGCCGCCACCCGGGGGGTCATCAGGTCGCGGGCGGTGAGGTCGTTGAGCTGGAAGACCTTGGCGATCATGGCGGCTTCATCCGCCTCGATCTGGCCCTTCTGGGAGCCGAGGCGGGCCAGCAGCCGGATTTCCTCCTCATCCGTGCTGATTTCACTCTCGGCGGTGATCGCCGGCAGGAGCCGCTCGAGCAGCAGCACCAGCGGCAGCATGATCCTGCCGAGGATCGCCAGCGCCGGAGCACTGGCGAGGGCCACCGGCAGAGCCAGCCGACTGCCGAGTGCCTTCGGCAGGATCTCCCCCAGGAGGATCACCAACAGGGTCAGCCCCACCGAAAACAGCGGCAGGGCGACTCCCTCCACGCCGTACTGGCGGAACACTTCGGCGGCATAGCCGCCAAGCATGAGGCTGCCGAAGATGTTGAAGCCGTTGTTCGCGATCACCAGCACCGACAGGGTCCGTCCCAGGCGCTGGCGCAGCTGCTCGAGGCGCCGGGCTCCCCTGACGGGGCGGGGGCGGGCCGCCAGCTCATGAATCCTCACCGGGTTGACCGTGAGCAGCGCGGCCTCGATTCCGGAACAGAGGGCCGAACCGACGAGGACCACCACCACCAGCAGCACCAGGCCCAGCAGGTCGTTCATTCAGGTGGTGGGGCCTTGGGCCATGGCACCATTTAATCGGCCCGCGCCGCAGCTGGCCCAGACTGGCCGCCAGGATTGGCCCAGCCGGGCGCCCGTGCATGTCGATTTATGCCGAGCGGCGCAGCCGCTTCCTCCAGCAGCTTGGAGGTGCTGCCGCAGTGATCCCGGCGGCGCCGCTGGTCACCCACCACGCTGACTGCGAGTACCCGTTCCGTCAGAACAGCGACTTCTGGTACCTCACCGGCTTTGACGAGCCCGATGCGGTGGCCCTCTTCCTGCCCCACCACGAGGAGGCGCGCTTCGTACTCTTCGTCCATCCCAAGGAGCCCTCGGCCGAGGTCTGGAACGGGGTCCGCTGGGGGACCGAGGGCGCCGTGAGCCGCTTCGGTGCCGATCGGGCCCATCCGCTGGCCGAGCTGCCCGAGCGCCTGGCCGACTATCTGCAGGGCGCCGAAGGCATTGCTTTCCGGATCGGCCGCCATCCCCAGGTCGAACCGCTGGTGCTGCAGGCCTGGGGGCAGCAGCTCGATCGGGCACCGCGCCGGGGCAGCGCCGCCCTCGGGCTCGTGGCCCCCTGTCCGCTGCTGCACGAACTGCGGCTCCGCAAGGCACCTGAGGAGCTGGAGCGCCTCCGGGAGGCGGCCCGCATCTCGGCGGAGGCCCACGAGCTGGCGCGGCAGGTGAGCCGCCCGGGCCTGAACGAGCGCCAGGTCCAGGCCGTGATCGAGCAGCATTTCCTGGAGCAGGGGGCCCGGGGCCCGGCCTACGGTTCAATCGTGGCCGGTGGTGACAACGCCTGCGTGCTGCACTACACCGCCAACAGCGCGCCCCTGCGGGATGGGGAGCTGCTGCTGATCGACGCGGGCTGCAGCCTGCCCGACTACTACAACGGCGACATCACCCGCACCTTTCCGATCAACGGCCGCTTCAGTGCCGAGCAGCGCGAGCTGTATGCCCTGGTGCTCGCGGCCCAGGAAGCCGCCGTGGCGGCCGTGGCGCCAGGCCAGACGGCCGAATCGGTCCACGACACGGCCGTGCGGGTGCTGGTGGAGGGTCTGGTGGCCCTGGGGCTTCTGGCCGGCGACGTGGACGGCATCATCGAGCAGGGTGCCTACCGGCATCTGTACATGCACCGCACCGGCCACTGGCTGGGCCTCGACGTGCACGATGTCGGCGCCTACCGTCTCGGCGAGCATCCCGTGCAGCTGGTTCCCGGCATGGTGCTCACGGTGGAGCCGGGCCTCTACGTGAGCGACCGTCTGCCGGTGCCGGAGGGGCAGCCGGCCATCGAAGCCCGCTGGAAAGGCATCGGCATCCGCATCGAGGACGACGTGGCCGTGACGGACCGGGGCCATGAGATCCTCACGGCCGCTGCAATGAAGAGCCTCAGTGCGATGGAGCGCTGAGCAGCGGCTCCAGGCAGGGCAGGACGCTCGCCGTGGCCGGGATCACCAGATCGGCGCCCGCGTCCCGCAGAGCAGCTTCGTAGCGGCTGCGGCCGGGGCCATCGGCGTGGAGGTGGGGGGGCGCCACGGCCAGGGCCACGAAGCGTTGCTGGGGCAGGACCTGCCGGGCTTGGGCGATCGTGAGCACGTCCGCCACGGTGTCGCCCAGGTAGAAGACCGGCGGGCTGGAGGCCTGACCCAGGCCTGGTTCCGCCAGACGGTTCGCCAGCTCCAGCAGTCCGGTGGGGTTCGGCTTGTCGGGTGCGTCCCCCATGGCGATCAGGGGCGGATCCACCAGCCCGAGCCGCTGCTCCAGCACAAAACGGGCCGACGGAGGTTCGGCGCCGCTCACGAAACCCCACGCCAGGCCCGCCTCATCCAGGGTCTGGAAGAAGGAACGCTCCACGAGCAGTGGTTCGCGGCCGATGAAACCCTGCCAGTGGGCCGGGTCCCCCTCCGGATCACCGCCGAAGTAGAAGCGGCTGAACACCTCCACGAGCGCCGTGAAATCGGGCAGGGGCGTGTGGCCGCGGCGACGCAGCAGTTCCAGGGACGCTTCCCAGTCGTTGTTCCAGAGACCTTCCCCCTTGAGGGCATCGATCGACGCGGCATCGGGGCGCCAACCGCAGTAGTGGTGCACTGTCTCGGCCAGGGCACGGCGGTAGCTGCCGGCCACGTCGCGGATCACGCCATCGATGTCGAACAGCAGGATGGCGCGAGGATTCAGCGGGAGCAGGAGCAGGGCTGCTGGTAGGTTAGTTCTTTGATCTTCTGTCTTGAGCGTCGACACCATGACAGCCACCGAAAGCGCCGCCGGCGCGGCCGTGAGCGATGCGCCCGAGGTGGTCGCTGCCACGGACGACACCTCTGCTCAGGGGCGCCCGGTCATGCGTGGTGGCAGCGCTGCCCTGGCCTCAGCCACGATCGATGAGGACGGGGTCCCTTCCGGCTATACCCCCAAGGCCGATGAGGGGCGCTTCCTGTTGAAGATCCTCTGGCTGCCGGATAACGTCGCTCTCGCCGTCGATCAGATCGTCGGTGGTGGTCCGAGCCCCCTCACCGCCTATTTCTTCTGGCCCCGGGAGGATGCCTGGGAAACCCTGAAGACTGAGCTCGAAGGCAAGAGCTGGATCACGGACAACGAGCGCGTGGAGATTCTCAACAAGGCCACGGAAGTGATCAACTACTGGCAGGAAGAAGGCAAGGGCAAGAGTCTCGATGAGGCCAAGCTCAAATTCCCCGACGTGACCTTCTGCGGAACCGCCTGATCGCCCCCACGCCTCCGGTCGTCCGGGTTGCTGGCGCTCCCCTTCTTGGAGGAGCGCTTTTTTTGACCGCCCAGAGCCCCCCGGATGGGCCAAGGCCATGGGGACATGGGGACATGCCGCGCGGTGAAGCACCTGCCCGATCAGGGCCTGCTGCCCTGATCAACGGGTTTACTGTCAAGGATCAGGGCTGGACGGCTGCTCGTGTCCACCGTGAAGCTGCGCTGCTCGCGCCCGACGGTGCCGTCCCCAGCGACAACGGTCAGCTCCCCCTGCAGGATCATCTGCGGGCCCACCCGGCTCACCTCCTGAAGGCCGGCGACACCGACCTGCTGAATCGCCGGAGAAAGGGGCGGCACGGTTTCGAACACCTCCGCGGCAGTCCCCCCCAGGTAGCCGCGTGCCTGTTCGTAGTCCCTGCGGCTCAGGGCGGCGTAGAAGCCCTGGATGCTGGCAGCCGCCTGCTCGAAGCTGGTGTCGGCCCCGGCGGAGTCCCCGGCGGAGTCCCCGGCGGAGTCCCCGGCGGAGTCGCGGTCGCCGTTGTTCGCTTGAGGATCGTCCCCAGCGTTGGCCAGATCAGGTGGGGCTTCGGGAGGCGGCTCCTCGACCGGGACGGCTGGTTCCAACGGTGGAGTCTCCCGCACGATCGGACTGCGGGGAGCTCGCTGCAGCAGCAGCACAGGTCCCAGCAGGGCGAGGATCAGGCCGCCCACGAGAATGCCCACCACCGCCAGCAGTCCTGCGCTGCGCCAGCCGCCGCTGCGCAGGCCGCCGGCCAGTGAGACGCGTCCGGCTGTTCTGGAGGCTGCCGCCAGGTCGGACGCGATCGGCAGAGGGGGCGGCGGCGGGGGGAGCTGGCCGGGGGGCATCCTGAGCAGGCCTCGGAGCACCTCCTCCATCCGCCGGCAGATGGCAGGCGCAAACACCGCTTGCAGTTCCTGCAGCAGCCGGCCATGCAGCTCCGGATCAAGCCGAGGGTCGGCCAGGTTGAGCGCCTCGGTGATGGTTGGGGAGCTCACGAGGTGGCTCAGGGCCGGCCGCAGCTCGATCTGCTCGATGCCGCAGAGCTCTGCGGCCAGCGTCTGCAGGCGGATCAGGCGGCTGGCCTGGCCCCGCCAGTCTTCGCTGAGCAGCCTCTCCCTGAGGGCGGCCCCGAGCTGGTGGTCGTTCATGGCTGTTGAGGACGGCACACCACGACGGTTGGGCGCCGCGGTGGCGATGGCGTCCTGGGCAGGGGACTGGCCAGGAGCGTGGCTCCAGCTTGGCGCTTCCGCCCAGTGCTGGCTCCATTCAGCAGTCCCCGGGCGGTGGCCTTCCCGCTCCATGCGAAAGGCCAGCGATGACCGGTACTGGTCATCGCTGGCCTGGGTCTGAACCTGCCGCTGGAGGGCGGAACGGCCAGGAACGGTGGGTCAGCCGGGCACCCGGGTGGCTTGCAGCCAGGCCCTGGCCTGGGCCAAAGCCTGCTGGGCCTTGAGCTTCTCGGTGCTCGAGGGCTGGCCTTCGAACCGGACCGCGGCCTGCTGGGCCTCCTCAAAACGGGCTTCGGCGGCCGCCGGATCGATGGTGCTGCCGAGCTGGGCACGGTTGACCAGCACCGTGATCTCGTCGGCCTCCACTTCGGCGAAACCGCCGAGCAGTGCGATGGTCGACCAGCTGTTGCCCTCCCGCAGCCGCATCACACCGGTGTCGAGGGCCGCCAGCATGGTGACGTGGCCAGGGAGGATGCCCATCTGCCCCGTGGTGCTGGGGAGAATCACTTCCTCAGTGGTGCCGTCGAAGACGCTCTGGTCCGGGGCCAGAACTCGCAAGGTGAGAGACATGGTGGAACCTCAGGATTGATGGAGGGGGATCAACCCTTGGAATCGGCCAGGATCTTCTCGGCCTTGGCCTTCACTTCATCGATGCTGCCGACCAGGTAGAAGGCGGCCTCGGGGAGATGATCCAGCTCACCGGCGAGGATCATGTTGAAGCCCTTGATGGTCTCCTCGAGCTTCACGTACTTGCCAGACATGCCGGTGAAGACCTCGGCCACAAAGAAGGGCTGGGAGAGGAACTTCTCGATCTTGCGGGCGCGGTCCACCGTGCGGCGGTCGTCTTCGGACAGTTCGTCCAGACCCAGAATCGCAATGATGTCCTGGAGCTCCTTGTAGCGCTGCAGGGTGGACTGCACGGCCCGGGCGGTGCGGTAGTGCTCGTCGCCCACCACGGCCGGCTGAAGCATGGTGCTGGTGGAATCCAGGGGGTCCACGGCGGGGTAGATGCCCTTGGAGGCCAGGCCGCGGCTGAGCACGGTGGTGGCGTCCAGGTGGGCGAAGGTGGTGGCCGGAGCGGGGTCGGTCAGGTCGTCCGCGGGCACGTAGACGGCCTGGATCGAGGTGATCGAGCCCTCCAGGGTGGAGGTGATGCGTTCCTGCAGCATGCCCACGTCGGTGCCCAGGGTGGGCTGGTAGCCCACAGCGGATGGCATGCGGCCCAGCAGCGCCGACACTTCGGATCCGGCCTGCACGAAGCGGAAGATGTTGTCCACGAACAGCAGCACGTCCTGCTTGTTGGCGTCACGGAAGTGCTCAGCCATGGTGAGGGCTGACAGCCCCACCCGCATGCGGGCGCCGGGGGGCTCGTTCATCTGGCCGTAGCAGAGCGCCACCTTCGACTTGGAGAGGTCGTCGGGGTTGATCACGCCGGACTCCTTGAACTCCTCATAGAGGTCATTGCCCTCACGGGTGCGCTCACCCACGCCGGCGAACACGGATACGCCGCCGTGCTCCTTGGCGATGTTGTTGATCAGCTCCTGGATCAGCACGGTCTTGCCCACGCCGGCGCCGCCGAACAGGCCCACCTTGCCCCCCTGGCGGTAGGGCGCCAGCAGGTCGATCACCTTGATGCCGGTCTCGAAGACCTTGGGCTTGGTCTCCAGCTCGGTGAGGCTGGGGGCGGCCCGGTGGATCGAGGCCGTCTCGGAGGTGGTCACGGGGCCCTGCTCATCCACGGGCTCGCCGAGCACGTTGAAGATGCGACCCAGGGTGGCCTCACCCACGGGCACGGAGATGGGGGCGCCGGTGTCGAGGGCTTCCATGCCGCGCACCAGGCCATCGGTGCTGCTCATGGCCACGGCCCGGACCCGGTGATCGCCGAGCAGCTGCTGCACTTCAGCGGTGAGGGCGACGTTCTGGCCGGCGGAGTTCTTCGCCTCGATGCGCAGAGCGTTGTAAATCTTGGGCAGCTTGCCGGCCGGGAATTCAACGTCAAGCACCGGGCCGATCACCTGCCGGACGATGCCTTTGGTGCCGGTGGCAGTAGCAGCAGCCATATGTATGGAGGGTCGCGGAGGGCGCTGGACAGGGAGGGTGCTGAAACGATCCCTGCCCGCTGGGAGCCGGGCAACCTTACCACTCGGCCGCTGTCGCCCCGCTCGGTACGGTCACCCGCACAGGGCATGGGTGGCCAGCCCGGCCGCTCTCGGCATAGGTTGGCACTCGTGTGGAGCGAGTGCTAACTCCTCCCGCGAAATGGCGTCTCAGACGCCATGTCGTTGCTGTCGCATCTATCCATGGCTGCTGTTTCCCTCAGCGTCTCCACGGTCAAACCCCTTGGAGATCGCATTTTCATCAAGGTCTCTGAGTCTGAAGAAAAGACTGCCGGCGGGATCCTGCTCCCCGACACTGCCAAGGAAAAGCCCCAGGTGGGCGAGGTGGTCCAGGTGGGTCCCGGCAAGCGCAACGATGACGGCACCCGCCAGGCTCCTGAAGTGAGCGTGGGTGACAAGGTCCTCTACAGCAAGTACGCCGGTACCGACGTCAAGCTCGGCACCGATGAGTACGTCCTGCTGTCCGAGAAGGACATCCTCGCCATCGTCAGCTGAGCGCCCGGGCCCCGTGTCTGGCGTCCTTCGGGACCCCACGGAGCCTGCTTCTGCCAGCACGGTCTTCAACGAACACTTCCACAGGATTTCCGACTCCCATGGCTAAACGCATCATCTACAACGAGCAGGCCCGTCGTGCCCTCGAAAAGGGCATTGACATCCTCGCCGAATCCGTTGCCGTGACCCTTGGTCCCAAGGGCCGCAACGTGGTTCTCGAGAAGAAGTTCGGCGCTCCCCAGATCATCAACGACGGCGTCACCATCGCCAAGGAGATCGAGCTCGAGGATCACATCGAGAACACCGGTGTGGCCCTGATCCGTCAGGCCGCCTCCAAGACCAACGATGCCGCCGGTGACGGCACCACCACCGCCACGGTGCTGGCCCACGCCATGGTCAAGGCGGGTCTGCGCAACGTCGCCGCCGGCGCCAACGCCATCACCCTGAAGAAGGGCATCGACAAGGCTTCCGATTTCCTGGTCAAGAAGATCGAGGAGCACGCCAAGCCGATCTCCGACTCCAACGCCATCGCCCAGGTGGGCACCATCTCCGCCGGCAACGACGAAGAGGTGGGCCGCATGATCGCCGATGCGATGGACAAGGTCGGCAAGGAGGGCGTGATCTCCCTGGAAGAAGGGAAGTCGATGACCACCGAGCTGGAGGTCACCGAGGGGATGCGCTTCGACAAGGGCTACATCTCCCCCTACTTCGCCACCGACACCGAGCGGATGGAAGCGGTGCTCGAGGAGCCCTACATCCTGCTCACCGACAAGAAGATCGGCCTGGTGCAGGATCTGGTGCCCGTGCTCGAGCAGATCGCCCGCACCGGCAAGCCCCTGCTGATCATCGCCGAGGACATCGAGAAGGAAGCCCTCGCCACCCTGGTGGTGAACCGCCTGCGCGGTGTGCTGAACGTGGCGGCTGTGAAGGCTCCCGGCTTCGGTGACCGCCGCAAGGCCATGCTCGAGGACATCGCCGTTCTCACCAACGGTCAGCTGATCACCGAGGATGCCGGCCTCAAGCTGGAGAACACCAAGCTGGAGATGCTGGGCTCGGCCCGCCGCATCACCATCAACAAGGACACCACCACCATCGTGGCCGAGGGCAACGAGGTGGCCGTCAAGGCCCGCTGCGAGCAGATCCGCAAGCAGATGGACGAAACCGACTCCTCCTACGACAAGGAGAAGCTGCAGGAGCGTCTGGCCAAGCTGAGCGGCGGTGTGGCCGTGGTCAAGGTGGGCGCCGCCACCGAGACCGAGATGAAGGACAAGAAGCTGCGCCTGGAAGATGCCATCAACGCCACCAAGGCGGCCGTTGAGGAGGGCATCGTTCCTGGGGGCGGCACCACCCTGGCCCACCTGGCTCCTGCCCTCGAGGAATGGGCTGCGGCCAACCTGTCCGGCGAGGAGCTGATCGGCGCCACCATCGTGGCCGCCGCCCTCACCGCGCCCCTCAAGCGCATCGCCGAGAATGCCGGTGCCAACGGCGCCGTCGTGGCCGAGCACGTCAAGAACAAGCCCTTCAACGAGGGCTACAACGCCGCCACCGGCGAGTACGTCGACATGCTGGCCGCCGGCATCGTGGATCCCGCCAAGGTGACCCGCTCCGGCCTCCAGAATGCCGCCTCGATCGCTGGCATGGTGCTCACCACCGAGTGCATCGTGGCCGATCTCCCCGAGAAGAAGGAAGCGGCTCCCGCCGGTGGCGGTGGCATGGGCGGCGACTTCGACTACTGATCTCCACCGAGATCAACGGTCTGAGTCGATTCTCCAGAATCCAGTCAGGGAGGGCACTTGCCCTCCCTTTTTTATGGCCTGTTCTCCTTTGGCATGTTGTGAAGTAGCGGTTTCAAGGTATGAACTCCTGTGCTGGCGCCTTGGGTGCTGATGGCCGTGGTTGCGTGGAGGGTGTAGAAGGCATTGAAGCGGTCGTTGCTTGGGTCTTCACGATCTCTTTGACCAGATCTTCTCCAGGGTCTTGCGGAACTCAGCACTCTTCATCGGTGTTGCGAGATCTCTCCTCCTGAAGAAGACGCTGCCGATCCACCAGACCTGCAGACCTGCAAAGGCAAGGCCGACCAGACCCAATTGGATGTATCCCCAGTTCAGATGCTCCATCACGTCTTCTGTTGATCTTTCTGCCAGATCCGTTCCAGCGACTGCCTGAAGCGTTCGGTGCTGGTTGTGGTGTTTCCCAGGTGCTTGCGGAACAGGGCCGTGAGGCGCCAGAACTTGACCCCAGCGGCGAGCGCAAAGATCGCCCAGGGCACCAGCATCCAGAGGGGATGGTTCATCGGGACATTCTGACTGGCATCTGCCCTCGTCGTGTTTGCTGGCGCCGGAAATGCTGGAGAATTTCTCCGGTGTGGCGGATGAGTGCGAAGAGCACGTTGGGTTCTTTGAGGTGGCGAGCGCCTGAACACTTCATTGCACCAATGCATTCTCGCTTCATCGCTATGTCCCGGAACCAGTGATGGATTGATATGTCTCGCGCTGTCATCAGCAAGGTGATGTCCGGCCATTGCCCGGGAGTCAATTCATCTGGATCGCAAACTCATGCCACGGAGACTCCTCCTGTTGTCTGATTAGGGGCCGAAGACTCTGATTGGTTCTGGAAATTCCAGCATGAAGTCTATCAAATAAATCTGTGCTCCTTGTCTGTCTCTGGCGCCGACGCCAACTGTCCAAATGTCGTTGCCTGCATCACAGTTCACGTGAAGTGAGTACGGGGACTCCTTGAAGGCAAAGAAGTCGCCCGTATTGTTTTCACTGTTCACAATAGCCTCTTGCTTTTCCGTGAATTCCTTTTTGTCTGCTGCTGCCTTCGCTGCTCTCATGCATTCGTCCAGGGACATCTTGAGTGCTCCACCCGCTGTCACTACATGTGGTGCAACATCTTGCGCGTGCAGTGGTGCTGCCGTCCCGAGTGCGGCAACCACCATCAATGCCCTGATTGCTTGAGTCCAGGCAGTCTTCATTGATCCAGGCGTCCTGGGGCAATCGTTGCTTAACTCTATCTTTTATCCTTGAACCCGCTTTGCCCAGGTGCCGATCGGACACGGATTCCCGCTCAGATCGAATGTCGCATGTTGCTCAGGTGCGTTCCGGTGCCTTCTGCATC
Organism: Aphanothece stagnina RSMan2012; assembly: GCF_046764815.1. NCBI lineage: Bacteria > Bacillati > Cyanobacteriota > Cyanophyceae > Chroococcales > Aphanothecaceae > Aphanothece > Aphanothece stagnina. The sequence goes on along the minus strand of NZ_JBKOUC010000007.1, from coordinate 115,716 downwards.
GCCTGGAGTGCTGGTGCTGGCGGAATGCCCATGGGTTGCCCTTGACCACCATGCCGCAGCGCTCCCAGGTCGTTGTGGGTGCCTCTTAAGACAAGCACACGCCAGGTGCTCGCCCTGCTCCGGCGATTGTGCCTCGAGCTGCTTCCCATGCTGAGGTCCGGGACAATCTGGAGTGGGACGTCTTGGAACCCTCCTGCCCAGGGTGCCCCCCCCGCAGGGGGCGCAGAAAAGTTGGCTGGATGCGTATCCGTAGGAGAGGCGATCAGGGGGAATCCCCTGACGGAGCCGTGGGTTCAGGCAGGGCCGGATCCGGAGGTGGTGGGAGCTCCTGCTGGCCGGGGGGCAGTGTCCGTTGGATGGACGGGGCGGGAAACTGCTGGGCCTGCGGCTTGGCCTCGGTGGCTGATGGGACAACTTCCTCGGGTTTCGAGAGGTTCTGAAGTTGTTCTTTGAGAGAGCGGATTTCTTCGATCTGCTGCGACTCGCGCTGTTTTTGACCATCTACAGCCCGGTAGACGGCTACCACCGTGAGCCCAATCGTTCCGATTGCCGCAACTGTTGAGATTGTGGACTGAAATCTGCCCATTCAGGGAGTCCCGGATCCGTTGAGTCCAGCCAGTTTACCTGTCGTTCTCTGGGGCAGACTATTGCCGTACCTCTGCGTTCTGCCGCGCTGTTCAGCCTCCCATCAGCGGCCAGCAGCCTGACGAGAACGGGGCTCCAGGGAAACCGATTCCGCGGAGGCTGTTGTTCAGCTGCCTGGTTGTTGCCCTATCGGCCCCAGTGCTGTTGCGCCTTCTCCCCTGGATGGAGTGGATGGAGCGAATCGCGTGGGTAGGGGCCCTGCTGCCTCAGAGCCCATGGGACCAGGCGCGGCCGGCTGCTGCTCAGGATGGCTTGAAGTTCAGCGCGATGCCGTTGTTGCAATAGCGCTTGCCGGTGGGTTTGGGCCCGTCGTTGAACACGTGTCCCTGATGACCGCCGCAGCGTCTGCAGTGATATTCCGTGCGAGGTACAACCAATTTGAAGTCAACCTTGGTGCTGACCGCCTTGGGCAGGGGTTGCCAGAAGCTGGGCCAGCCGGTGCCGCTCTCGAATTTGCTGGAGGAGCTGAACAGGGGCAGCTGGCATCCGGCGCACACGAAGGTGCCCTGCCGTTTCTCCTTGTTCAGGGGGCTCGAGAACGGGCGCTCGGTGCCTTCCCTGCGCAGGACGGCATAGGCGGCCGGACTGAGACGCTTCTTCCACTCCGCTTCAGTCAGCTTCCATTGAGGGTCGCTCGCTTCGGAGGCAGCCTCCGCGCGACGGCTGGATCCGAAGATCCCGGCCAGAGCCATGCCCAGGCCAGCCAGCAGGTTGCGACGGTTCAGCGCCATGGTGTTGATTCCCGGGTCAGGACAGCCAGCCGGCACTCAGGATCACGGCCAGACCCAGGAAAATCGCCAGAAGGGTCCAGGTGATGCGGTTGAGGGTCTGCTCGGCACTGCGGGCACTGGTGAACATGGATCCCCCACTGGCGGCAAGGCCGCCCATCCCGTCCCCCTTGGGACTGTGGAGCAGGACGCTGAGGATCAGCAGAACACCGCTGCCGACCCACACCCATCCCAGAACCGTGCTGATCATGCGTGACCCATCGTTCGATGCAGGTTAGACACCCAGGGTCTGCGGGATACGGCTTTCGGCGGCGCCGACACTGCTGGGAGCCACCAGCGAGGTGCCGGTCATGGTGTCTGGCTTGGGCAGACCAAGGATTTCCAGCAGGGTGGGAGCGATGTCGGCGAGGCCTCCGTGGGGCCGCAACCTGACGTCATTGCCATGGCCGGCGAGTTTTCGCTTTTCCCCTTCGACCAGGATCACCGGTACCGGATTGGTGGTGTGAGCGGTCCAGGGCCGACCGTCGGGCCCCACCATCACTTCGGCATTGCCGTGATCGGCGGTGATCAGGAGGGTGCCACCCATGCGGTTGGTGGCCTCCATCAGACGGCCGACGCACTGGTCCACCGTGTGGATGGCCGATGTTGTGGCCTCCATCTTGCCGGTATGTCCAACCATGTCCGGGTTGGCATAGTTGATGACCACCAGGGAGTAGATGCCTTTGTTGATGGCGGCAATGCAACTGTCGGTGAGCTGCTCGGCTGACATGGCCGGTGCCTGATCGTAGGTGGCTACCCGTGGTGAAGGCACCAGATGACGATCCTCGCCGGGGAAGGCCTGCTCGATTCCCCCATTCATGAAGTAGGTGACATGGGGGTATTTCTCGGTTTCTGCGGTGCGGAACTGGCGAAGCCCTGACGATGAGACCACCTGACCCAAGAGGCCATCGAGGGATTCGGGGGGGAAGGCCACGCTCACCGGCAGATCCTTCTCGTACTGGGTGAAGGTGACGACGTCGAGGGCAGGGATGGGGTCGCTGCGCTCGAAGTCGGTGAACTCGGCAGACACCAGGGATCGGATCAATTGGCGCACCCGGTCGGGGCGGAAGTTGAAGCAGATCACCCCATCGCCATCCTTGAGCTGTCCCTCGGCCAGGCGGACGGGCTCCAGGAATTCATCACCGATGTCCTCGGCGTAGGAGGCCGCGATCGCTTCCGTGGGGGAGAGCCCGGCGATGGGGGCCGGTTCGGTGAGCAGGCGGTAGGCCTTTTCGGTGCGTTCCCAGCGGTTGTCACGGTCCATGGACCAGTAGCGGCCGCAGATGGTGGCGATCCTGCCGGTGCCGGCCGCTTCGATCTGGGCCTCGATCGTGGCCACGAACCCGGGTGCGCTGTTCGGAGCGGTGTCGCGTCCGTCGGTGATCACATGAACGCAGACATCCCGAAGGCCACGGCCGGCGGCCCACTGGAGCAAGCCGCCGAGATGGTTCACATGGCTGTGGACCCCCCCGTCGGAGCAGAGGCCGATCAGGTGAAGCGTCCCTCCGCTGGCCTTGAGCCTGTCGGCGAGTGCGTTGATTGCGGGGTTGCGGGCCAGGGAGCCGTCCCGGACAGCCTGGGAAATTCTCACCAGTTCCTGACGAATGATCCGCCCGGAGCCGATCGTGAGGTGTCCGACCTCGGAATTTCCCATCTGATCGTCCGGGAGGCCGACGGCGGCTCCGCTGGCCTCGATCAGGGTGTGGGGGTAGGCATGCCAGAGGGCATCCATCACCGGTGTCTCCGCCACCCGGATGGCGTTGTGGTCTTCATCGTGGCGGTAGCCCCAGCCGTCCAGGATGGCAAGAACGACCGGAGCTACAGGTGTTCTGGCGATGGAAGGGGGTTCTCGAAGGGCGGTGGAGGTGCCGCGGCTTCCGGAAATGGTGGTTGGCTGCTGGGAGGGAACTGCTTTCACCCGACTCACCTCACGACGCGGAAAGGCGCCTTCCAAAGCCAACTTACAGCGCGGATGTGGAGAGGTTCCGCCAGCTCGAGCAAGCGTCAGGCTTTGGTCACACGGGAAGGGCGGCTCCCCAGTCCTGAAGCTTGCTTAACATCGTCCTAACCAGCTTCTGCGTGATGTCCCGGCTGGAAATCCTCTCCAGTGCTGACCTGGGGCGCACCCTGGACCGCCTAGCCACCCAGGTGCTGGAGATCGAGGCCGACAGCCGCTCGCTCCTGCTGCTCGGCATCCCCACCCGCGGGGTCGCCCTGGCCGAAGTGCTGGCCTCGAGGCTTGAGCCCCTGTGCGGCCATCCGGTGGACCAGGGTGCCCTGGATCCCACCTTTCACCGGGACGATCTCGAGCGGGTCGGGACCCGATTGGTCCAGCCCACGGCGATGCCGGTGGGGCTGGAGGGCCGCCATGTGGTGCTGGTGGATGACGTGATCTTCACGGGGCGCACCGTGCGTGCGGCCCTGGAGGCCTTGCAGGCCTGGGGCCGTCCCCGTCGGGTCAGCCTGCTGGTGATGGTGGACCGTGGGCACCGGGAACTGCCGATCCAGCCCGATTTCTGTGGGCGCATGGTGCCGACCCGCCGCCAGGAAGCGATTCAGCTCTGCCTCAGGGGGATCGATCGGGAGGAAGGGGTGTTCCTGATCCGGCCGGATGGGGATGGCCGAGGGCCGGCATCGGATGGCTGAAGGCCGCTCCAGCCGGGGGCGAAGGCCGCTCCGGATGGTCGACCCTCAGGCCGGTTCCAGTTCATCGGCCCGGAAGTGGGCGCGGAACTTGCCGAAAGCCACCACCACCGGGAGGGTCGGACTGATCACCCGCCCTTTCCAGGAATCGAGAACGGTCACGACCTCACCCTGCTGGCCCTGCAGATCGAAGGCCTCTCCTCGGTGCTGGGGATGGTGGTACACGACCACGCTCTGGCAGACCTTCACCTGATCTCCTGGCTGCATCGCCATGGGCCGCATCGCTCGGCCAATCTTGTCATGGGCCTCCCACAGCTCCCCGCGGGAGCTGCCCCCTCACCGCTGGCAGCCGGTTTCGGGTCCGGCCTCCACCACCTTGCCGCCCAGGGCGCGGCAGGCGGACTGGAAGGCCGACCATTCATCCATTCCCTGGGCGATCCGCTGCTGCACCTCCCGGTCCAGCTGCTCGACCGACACGGTGTGGGGCAGCTCACCGTGGCCATCCCGTTCCCGTTCCCGCCCCTTGAGGGAGCTGATGCCCTGTTGCACCTCGGCCCTGACGGACTCACTCTGCTGTTTCCACCAGGGATGGTCGATGCGGTTGAGGGCTTCGAGGGCCTCCCACCAGCGCTTCTCCTGGCTGAGCCGACGGGCCCGTTCGTACTGGAGCCTGTTGCGGTTCCAGATCTCCTCCAGCCGCTCGCCGAGGGCCTTGCGGTCGGCCCGCCGATGCTCTCCCATGGGCTCCAGCAGCGCCAGGGAGCCCGGCAGGTCCCCCTCCTGAAAGCGCGCCAGGGCCCGTTCCTTCAGTGACTCCTGCCAGCTGTCCAGCTGCCGCCGGTCGGCCGGTTGGCCGGCCGGCGAATTGACGAGCTGCAACTGCAGCCGCAGGGCTTCGGCCCAGCGTGCCTGCTGCCACAGCTGTTCGGACTTGCGGCGGCGGCATTCCCCCTGTTCCCCGGGGGCCCCACCTCCCAGCCAGCGCAGGGCCTGCAGCTGTTCGCTGTAGCGCAGGCAGGCATCGAGATCGCCACGCTCCGCCGCCTGCTCCAGGCGGGTCGGCAACTGCCGCTCCCACCAGTAGGCCGTGCCGAGGCCGGCGGCCACCAGGCCCAGGGTGACGCCCAGCCAGAAACGAGGCAGCCGATGGCGGCGAAGGGCCAAGAAGGCAGTCTCCCAATGCCTCCAGTCTGAAGCAAGCGCTGGAGCTTTCGCGGCGTTGCGGGGGCACCCCGGTCGGCGTCCACTCCTGGTCGGCTCGGGCCGGGCGCGCTCAGCGCACGCTCCCGAGCCGGATCGGACCGCTGGGGAGACCGGTCAGCAGGTCGGTCACGTCCATCACGAGCTGGCTGTCGGCTTCGATGCGGAAGGCCAGGCGCAGGCGGTCAACCCCTCGCTCCCCCGGGGGACTCAGGGGCAGGCGGCGTGGCTGGCGTTCCCAGGCCCGCACGGGTGCCGAGCCCGCAGGGCGAGGTCGCAACACCGGCAGGCCGGCCTCGAACACAACTTCACGGCGTTGATCCTCCAGAGGCTCTCCGAACAGCAGCTCCATGTCCGGCTGATCATCCTGGCTGCAGGCCAGCACCAGCTCCAGGGGCCGGTCGGTCGGCCAGCTCTGGCCGGCGACGAAGAGGGGGTGCCACTGGTGGCGGCCACTGCGCTGCTCCCAGCAGCGCAGGCTGACCCCGTGGCTGAGCACGTCCCGGATCTGCACACCCGGGGTCAGGGCGAGGGCTCCGAGCGCCACCGCCTCGACCGGCCGCTCGCCCCGGATCGCCACGCCGCCGCACCGGGTGGCCAGCCATTCGCGCACCAGCCCCAGGCGGCTGCTCCCGCCGACCGGCAGGACAGCCGTGATCTCCGCCAGGCCAATGCCGGCCCGACGGCCGGCGGCCAGGACCTGTTCGAGCAGATGGTCGAGTTCGGCGATCAGGCCCTGCGCCATCAGCAGGGCATCGAGCTCGGAGCGCGTCAGCCGCAGTTCCAGGGCGGTTTCGCCCGGGGGCGCGCACAGCACCAGGGCCTCCTCCCGGCTGCTGAGGGCGATCTTCAGGCGCTCGGCGGCCTCGAGCAGGGCGGCCCCTTGGGCCTCCTCCACAGCGGGATCGGGGCAGAGGGAGCGGGCGATCCAGCGATCGATGTCGCGGCCGCCGAGGGCGAGGCCGGCCTTGCCGATCACGCTGGCGCAGCGCAGGGCCTGACGGCTCTCCGCCAGGTCGCGTCCGGCGAAGCGCAGCAGCTGGGCGATCGGGGCCGCCCGTCCTTCCCCCCCCTCCAGCCGCACCAGCGAGAGGTCGATCGTTCCCCCGCCCAGATCCACGACCAGCACGGTGCTGCCGGGCGGAAGCCCGGCACCGATGGCGGCGGCGGTGGGTTCATCCACCAGGGCCACCTCGGGCACGGCCATGCCGGCGCAGGTCCGCAGCAACCACTGGCGGTAGCCGCGGTAGCCCTCGATCGGCGCCGTGAGCACCAGCCGCTCCGGCTGAAGGCCCTCGGGCAGGGCTTGCCACACCTGCTGCAGCAGCAGTCCGGCGGCGGCCTCCGGCGACAAAGGCAGGGTGACTGTGGTGGACTCGCCACCCGGACCGTCCGTGCGGGGGGCTTCAAGGCCGCCGTTCGCCCCGATCCGGCGTTTGAAATCCTGGTGGAGCTCTGGCCCGCCGTGGTGGAGCAGACCGGCATCAATCACCTGCCGGCCGATCAGGGGCCGGGGACTGGTGGCCCCCGCCAGCCAGACCAGGGACGGCACCACCGAGGGGTCCTCGAGGCTGAAGGGGGGCAGGGCCAGCAGCTGGGCCTCGCCGCCCGGCGGCTGGTAGGCCACCACCGTGGTGGTGCTGCCGAGGTCGATGGCCAGGGTGCCTGCCATGGCGCCCTTCTAACCGGTGAGCCTCCCACTCTGACCTAGGCTGCCGAGACTGGCGCAGAATTGATGCAACGGGGTCTCGAGGTGAATGCCAAGGAACTGGCCCAGCGGGCGGAGAGCCTGATCCGTCACTCCAGCAACCGCTACCTCACCACCGTTCGGATTGCCTTCCGTGCCAAGCAGCGCCGATTCGATGATTTCGATGGCCTGCTGGATGATTCGATGATCAAACCCGTCCAGCGGGCCATCGTCGAGCTGAGTGACGAGCAGGACCAGCCCGCCCTGCTGCCCGGCTGACGCCGGGGAGCAGCCACTGGCATGGAGGTCCAGGAGGGGCCCGGCTGGCGTCTGGTCGTCGATCCCCAGCGTCAGCCGTTTCCCGTGCTGATCGGGGGTGAGGCCTGGGCCGCCGAGTGGACGGCCTCGGAGGCCATCACCCTGCGTCGCGGCCTGCTCCAGTTGCTCGACCAGCTCAAGCAGCTGGCGGACCAGCTCATGCCCGAGGAGTCCATCACCCTGGAGGCGGAGTTGCCCTGCCCGCCCGGGGATCTGTGGATGGAACTGGAGGGCCGGCCTTCCGCCTGGCAACTCCGTTTCGTGCTCACGCCCGGTCCCACCCGGAGGGCGCTGGAGGGCGCCTGGGGCCTGGACGCCAGCTGGGCGATGGTGGCCGCCCTGGAACAGTGCCCCCTGCTCGATCAGCTGGCTGCGGGGGCCTGAGGGCTCTCGGTGAGGCGATGCAGGCTGCTGTAGTCCATCGCGTCCAGAGGCGTGCCCCTGGCGCGTTCCAGCAGGTTGGCCAGCCCCTCCAGGGCGCTCCCATCCAGTCCGTAGGCGGCGGCAGCCTCCTGAAACAGGCGCAGGTCCTTGCGCAGGTGGGCGGTGGGGAAATTCGGGTTGGCGTAGTCGTGGGCCAGGAGCTTGGCGAGTTTCTTGTCGAAGGTGGGCGCATACAGCGCGCTCTGCCGCAGCAGGCCCATGAAGCGCTCCCCATCCACCCCGGCGGCCTGCACCAGATGCAGCGACAGGCTGAATGCGTGGGTCAGGCTGGCGATCAGCTGATTCAGCGCCAGCTTGGTCTCGAGGCCCGCACCCAGCGGTCCCATCAGCTGGGGCTCCTCGCCCAGCAGCGACAGCAGCGGCAGGGCCTGCTGGAAGAGCTCGTCGCCTCCCCCCGCCATGATCTGGAGCCTGCCGGCCAGGGCTTCCGCTCGGCTGCCCAGCACGGGCGCCTCGAGGTAGGCGCCGCCGCGCTGCTGGATGGCGTCGGCCAGCTCCCGGCTCTCGCCAGGTCCGATCGTCCCCATCTGCACCACCCTGCAGCCGGCCAGCGCCGCCCCGACCTGATCCAGCAGCACCGAGCGCGTCGCCGCCCCATCGCTGAGCACCGTGATCACCCAGTCGCTCTGGCTGACGGCCTGCCCAGGCGTGGCGGCGGCACGAGCGCCCAGGGCCAGCAGGGGCTGCACTCTGTCGGGATCACGGTTCCAGACCTGCAGCGGCTGCTGCTGGCTCAGCAGCCGCTGGCCGATGGCGGTACCGAGCAGGCCTGTGCCGAGCAGGGCGATGGGCATGGCAGCGGGGCATCGGCTTCCAGCTTGGGATGGCGTTCCCACGTAAGACAATCGGCCGTCATCGGACGGAATCAGACCTGCTGATCATTGGGGGGATCGGGCCGATACCCCAGCGGGGAGGGCCCTTTTCCGCATGTTTTCCCCGTCCGTTCTGCCGGTGCCGCTGGGACCTCCTGGCGGCTGGGGAGAACGCTGGAAGTGGCTTCGGCTGTGGCCGGGGCCACTTGACAGTGCCGGGCGGGGGCTCTGCCGTCAGCCCTGCGGCGAGGGGGTGGCGCCGACGGCTTGTGGAGGTCTGGAGTCTCATCCTGCGATGGGATGGGCAGGCCGCTTCTGGAGCGATTTGACCCCGCGACGCCGATGTGGAGTACTGGTGCGCGGTACGGGGGTGACCATGAGCACGGCGGAGTACGGGTCCAGCGACGACGAATCTGTGGTGAGCCTGCAGGCCCGGGTGCCCGAGCCTCTCGCCCTGGCGATGCGCCGGTTCATCGAGCGGCATCCCAACTGGGACCAGTACCGCCTGATTCAGGCCGCCCTCGCCGGCTTTCTGGTCCAGAACGGGATCCAGAACCGGGACCTCACCCGGCATTATCTGGCCAATCTCTTCCCGGCTCAGGTGAGCTTCCGGGTGTCGGGCCCCTCCTCCACGAACAGCTGCCGATAGGAGGCGACCTGGATGCAGGTGGCCACGGGCAGGGCCACGCTCAGGCCCACGAGCAGTACCAGAAACCCCGCCAGCACCACCAGGGCGAGCACCAGGGTCAGCCCCAGCGCCTGCAGCCAGTGGGGGTCGATCGCCCGACGGCCTTCCCGAAAGGCCCTCAGGGGGTTCACCTCTGCCAGCACGGCGATGGGCAGGCACAGCACCTGGTCCGTGGCCAGATAGACCCCCACCGCCAGGCCGGCCAGCAGGGGCAGGCCCGCCAGGGCAGGTTGCAGCAGGGCCATGAGCCAAGCGCTGGCCTGTCCCAGCCGGGCGATCACCGCCAGCACCAGCAGGACCAGGCCCAGGGTCCCGGCCCCCCGCAGCATCGCCCGGGCATCGGGTCGCAGCATCCGTGAGAGCTTCGGGCGGCCATGGGCCAGAGCCGTGTCAGCCCCATGCAGCAGCCCCACGGCCAGCCAGAGGTTGCTGATTCCCCAGCCCATCCAGCCCACCAGCAGCAGCAGGTCCACGGTTCCATCGGGCTGGCCGAAGGGGGTGATCCGATGGCTGCTGAGATGGCCGATGGCCAGCTGGCAGATCAGGTTGATCCCACCGGCGACGCCACTGAAGGCCACGAACGGTATCGGCGCGCTGCTGAAGGCCGCCCATCCCTCTTCCACGGCCTGCCGGATCGAGATGGCCGGAGGCGATGGCCGTGGGGATCGGAGAGGCGATGGGCTCTCCATCAGGTTTCCAGCATCCTCAGCAGACGGGTGGCGGTGGCCTCGGAAACCGGAAGGATGGACAGCCGATTGCCCCGGCGGACGACCCCGAGTTCCTCCTCCGAGAAGGAGTCCTTCAGCGCCTCGAGACTCAGCAGCTGCGCGAAGGTGCGGCTGTAGCGCAAACGGGCGCAGTCCCAGCGGGGCTGGTCTGGGTTCGACTTGGCATCAAAGTATTTCGACTGAGGATCAAACTGACTGGGATCGATCAATCGGGTCTCGATGACCTCCATCAGACCCACGATTCCCGGAGGCTTGCTATTCGAGTGGTAGAAAAATGCCAGGTCACCAGGTTCCATGCTGCGCATGAAATTACGGGCCTGGTAGTTGCGAATGCCATCCCACAGGGTCGTCCCCTCGGCCCTGAGGTCGTCGATCCCGTAGACCTCGGGCTCGCTCTTCATCAACCAGTAGGCCATGGCTCTCCCACCGAGCAAGGCCATGCTAAGGGCCTTGCTCGGTGGTGCCTTGAGTCGCAGGGATTCAGTCGCGCAGTGCCAGAACCAGCCCCCGGAAGTGGTCGCCACGGGCCTCAAAGTCTGCGTATTGATCAAAACTGGCGCAGGCCGGCGAGAGCAGCACGGCTTTGCACTCCAGCTGTCTGGCAAGAAAGTGGGCCAGCGGTACGGCCTCGTCCAGGTCGTCGCAGCAGCTGATCGTGCCGCTGTAGTTCCCCTGCTCCAGCAGGGTCCGGAAGGCCGCGCTGGCCTGGCCGAAGAGCACCACGCCCCTGGCTTTCCGCTCCAGGGCCTGAATCCAGCCGCTGGCATCGCCGATCTTGGCCTGGCCTCCGGCGAGCACCACCAGGGGGCCTGCCAGGGCCCGCAGGGCCACCTCGGCGGCGTCGTAGTTGGTGGCCTTGCTGTCGTTGTAGTAGAGGAGGCCGCCCAGTTCACGGATGCGCTCCAGGCGGTGAGGAACGCCAGGGAACCGGCGGAACGCCTGCTCCATCTGGGGGCCATTCAGGCCGACTTCCAGGCCGACGGCGGCAGCCAGGAGCATGTTCTGGCGGTTGTGGTCGCCGGGCATGGCCAGGCAGTCGGCGGCCATGAGGTCGTGGTGCTCCCCGCCCTTGTCCTGCCAGACCCGGTTCGCCTGAATCCAGAGGCGGGGCCGAATGGCCTCGGGCATCGCCTCCCGCGGGCCGGCGGTGATCCAGCTCGCCCGGTCCCAGCTGGCTGCATGGGCACGCAGGTCGGGATCGTCGGCGTTCAGGAGCCGAACCTCGCTCCGCTCCAGCAGGCTGCGTTTGATGGCGCGGTAGGCCGTCAGGGTGCCATGCCGCTCGAGATGGTCCGGGGTCAGCGTCGTCCAGATGCCGATCCGGGGAGCCACCGCGGGCGCGGCCTCGATCTGGTAGCTGCTCAGCTCCACCACCATCCAGGGCGGCAGGCCGGCCGCGGAATCCTGCCGCTCCAGAACCAGTTCTGCGGCCGACCGGCCGACGTTCCCGGCCATCGGCGCATCGATGCCGCACTCCTGCAGGAGATGGCTCACCAGATGGGTGACCGTGGTCTTGCCGTTCGTGCCGGTGATTCCGATCCAGGGTACGGGGCGGCTGGCTTCCCAGGCCGGAACCAGCTCTCCACCCAGGGCAATGCCCTGCTTCCGCAGGGCTTCGAGGGTGGGGTGGTCCCAGCGGACCCCGGGACTGACGATGACCCTGCCGATGGGGCTGCCGAGCTGTTCCAGGCTCGCGAGCTCCAGCGGCATGCCGAGGCGGACATCGATGCCCTGGTTCACCAGCTCGGCGGCGCTCCGCTCGAGACTGGTGGTTCGTGAGGATTCGACCACGCAGACCTGCTTCCCCTGGCTCTGCAACAGTCGGGCTGCCCCTCGCCCCGACCGTCCCAGGCCGATGACCACGGTGAGATCCTGGGCCGTGGCTGACATGGGGCGTGGAGACTTCCTGTCGGAAGGAATGAAAAGTGGGCGATACTGGAATCGAACCAGTGACTCCTACCGTGTCAAGGTAGTGCTCTACCTCTGAGCTAATCGCCCGTGGCTCACCTAAAGCCGGGTGGTCATCCCGATGGCTTCGCTGATCACGAAGCCACCGATCCCCTGGGCTTGACGAACCCTGGAGCCCAAGCAACTTAGCAGCCGGCTCCCCAGGCCTCGCAGCAGGCTGACCCCTGCCGTTCAGCGGCCCATTGCAGCAGCCCATTGCCGCAGACCCGCTCAGCTGCGCATCAGCCCCAGCCGCCAGCGCTCCCGCTTGGTGGGGCTGACCGTCTCCAGCAGCAGTTCCCCCCGACCGGCCAGATGGATGCGGTCGCCGCAGGCCAGTTCCCGACTGGCGCCGGTGACGGGAACCCAGTTCACCCTGACCTCTCCGGCGCGGATCAGTTCCGCCATGCGGCTGCGCGAGAGTCCGAAGCCGGCTGAGGCGACGGCATCCAGTCGCAGAGAGGCCTCGACGGTGTGGAACCGGCGCGGCTGGCGGCGCACGGGCAGCTGAAGCTGCTCCAGGGGCACGGTCTCGACGGTCACCTCCACGCCCCGCACCAGGCTCTGCGCCACCGGGCTCTGCGCCTCCGAGAGCGGCGCCTCCGAGAGCGGCGCCGCGGCAGCAGCGTCGACGATGGCCTGGGCTCCCCGGTCCCCCCGCACCCACACGTCGCCGATGGCGGCCTCGGGCAGGCCCGAGGCCGCCAGGGCGGCTCGGAAGTCATCCGGCTGGCAGGGATCGAACAGGAAGTTGCCGCGGATGTCCAGACCGGTCAGGGTGATCGGGAGCTGGGCAGGGTCCAGCCCTGCATCGCGGCGGCGGAGCAGCAGCCGGCAGCGCTCGGCGCCCGGATAACCCCCTTCGGCATGGAGCTCGAGCTCCGCCAGCTGGCCGAGGCGCTGTTCGGCCTCCTCCCGAACGGCCCCCTCCAGGAAACCGGTCCACTGAGGCTCCCAGGTGCGCAGCGCCTGCTCGGCGGCGGCGATCACGGGCTCCAGGGCCGAGGGGTTGCGGCTGCCCTCCAGCAGCTCACGGCGGGGCAGCATCAGCGATCCGCCAGGCGGACGACGGCCTGGGGCCGGGCCTGCTGCAACGTGACCCAGGGCATCTCGACTCCGTTCGCCGTCTCGGCCAGCAGCAGCCAGCTGCCCTCTTCCAGACGGTTCCGCAGCCCGCGGATGCGGTCGTCCTCGTCAGAGCTGACGCTGGCGGCCGCCGCGAAGCTGCCCATCCAGCCGGAGCCCATGCCCAGCAGTGCGCCGATCAGGTGCTGGCTCCAGGCACCGGCGAAGGCAAAGGTGTCCAGATCGGTGATGTAGGTGAAGGTGAGGCCGGCGAGGAAACCGAAGGGGATCAGCCAGCGGGCCATGCTGTGCTGGCGGTTGCGCCGGGCGGCGGCCGGATTGAGCCGTTCGACGGCGGTCAGGGGGGTCTCCTGCTCGCCGATCGCCACCAGCTCCAGCATCGGCGGTTGCAGCTCGGAGAGCTTCTGCCGCAGCTGCTGCAGCCGCCTGCGGTCGTTGAGCACCACCACCACGCTCGTTCCCACGCTGCCTGCCCTTCAGAATCGTGCTGTCCCCGATTCTCGCTGCTCACTACACTGCACCTCCGGCTTCCCCTCCCCACCCGCCGGGCATGACAAAGGTTCTCGTTTCTGATCCCATCGACCAGGCGGGGATCGACATCCTGTCCCAGGTGGCCCAGGTCGATCTGCGCACCGGCCTGCCCCCCGAGCAGCTCAGGGAGATCATCGGCGACTACGACGCCCTGATGATCCGTTCGGGCACCACGGTCACCGCCGACATCATCGAGGCTGCCGACAAACTCCGCATCATCGGGCGCGCCGGTGTGGGAGTCGACAACGTCGATGTCCCGGCCGCCACCAAGCGCGGGGTGCTGGTGGTGAATTCGCCGGAGGGCAACACCATCGCCGCGGCCGAGCATGCCCTGGCCCTGATGCTCTCGCTCTCGCGGCACGTGCCCCATGCCCACGCCAGCACCATGGCGGGGGGCTGGGACCGCAAGACCTATGTGGGCAATGAGCTTTACAAGAAGAAGCTCGGCGTGGTGGGTCTCGGCAAGATCGGCTCCCACGTGGCCCGGGTGGCCACCGCCATGGGCATGGAGTTGCTGGCCTACGACCCCTTCGTCTCACCCGAGCGGGCCCAGCAGATGCAGGTCAAGCTGCTGCCCCTGGCGGAGCTGTTCGCCGAGGCCGATTACATCACCCTCCATCTGCCGCGCACGCCCGACACCGAGAACCTGGTGAACGCGGCGTTGCTGCGCACCATGAAGCCCACGGCGCGGCTGGTGAACTGCGCCCGCGGCGGCATCGTCGATGAGGCGGCCCTGGCCGAGGCGGTTGAGCAGGGGGTGATCGCCGGCGCCGCCCTGGATGTCTATGCCAAGGAGCCCCTGGCGGCCGATTCGCCCCTGCGGACGGTGCGTGAGCGGCTGGTGCTCACCCCCCACCTGGGGGCCAGCACCACGGAGGCCCAGGAAAACGTGGCCATTGACGTGGCGGAGCAGATCCGCGATGTGCTGCTCGGGCTGCCGGCCCGCAGCGCCGTCAACATCCCCGGTCTGAACGCCGAGGTGATGGAGCAGCTGAAGCCCCATCTGCAGCTCGCCGAAACCCTGGGCCAGCTGGTCAGCCAGCTGGCCGGCGGGGCGATCAGCGAGCTCGAGGTGCGTCTCCAGGGGGAGTTCGCCTCCCATCCCACCCAGCCCCTGGTGGTGGCCGCCCTCAAGGGCATGCTCTCCACCGCCCTCGGCGATTCGATCAACTACGTGAACGCCAGCCTGGAGGCCAAGGACCGCGGCATCCATGTGCTGGAGGTCAAGGACGCCGCCTCCCGTGACTACGCCGGCGGTTCGCTCCAGCTCAGTTCCCGCAGCAGCAAGGGCAACCACAGCGTCACCGGTGCCGTCTTCGCGGACGGGGAGCTGCGGGTCACCAGCATCGACGAATTCCCGGTGAACGTGACGCCCAGCCGTCACATGCTGTTCACCCGTCACCGCGACATGCCCGGGATCATCGGCCAGATCGGTTCGGTGCTTGGCGAGCACAACGTGAACATCGCCTCGATGCAGGTGGGCCGTCGCATCGTGCGCGGCGATGCCGTGATGGTGCTCAGCCTGGACGACCCCATTCCCCCCAGCCTGCTGGCCTGCGTCCACGCCATCAACGGGATTCAGGAAGCCCATCCCGTCACCCTCTGAAGCCAGCCCCCGCTCTGCCGATCCCATGCCCCTCTCCTGGTGGCGCCTTGAGCAGGAGGCTCTCCCCGAGCTCGAGGAGTCTCTCCTCTGGAAACTCCAGCAGCTCGGCATCCCCCGGGTGGCGATCCGCTACCGGCCCGAGCAGCCCTCCCAGCGCCAGCTGGTGGCGTGGCTGCCCGAAGCCGACTGGCCGGAGCCGGAGCGGCGCCGGCTGGTGGAGGCCCTGGCCTCCCTGGCCGAACCGTTTGGCCTGGAGCCGGCTCCCGTCCGCTGGGAGCGTCAGGACGACGAGGACTGGAGCCTCAGCTGGAAGGAGCACTGGGAGCCTGACCCGGTGGGCCGGCGGCTGCTGATCCTGCCGGCCTGGCTGGAGCTGCCCCCGGAGCATGCCGATCGGCTGGTGATCCGCATGGACCCTGGCAGTGCCTTCGGCACGGGCAGCCACCCCACCACCCGCCTCTGCCTGGAGGCGATCGAAGAGCTGGCCCTCGAGCGCGGCGACGGCGGCCCTGCTCCTGCCGGGCTGGCGGGGTGGCAGGTGGCCGATCTGGGCTGCGGCAGCGGCATCCTCGGGATCGCCGCCCTGCTCCATGGGGCGGCCCGGGTGGCGGCCGTCGATGTCGATCCGCTGGCGGTGCGCGCCACCCGCGAGAACGCGGCCGTGAGTGGCTTCCAGGATCGCCTCGCTGCCCGGCAGGGCTCGGTGGAGGAGCTGGTCCCTCTGCTGACCGCCGGCCCTGCCGACCTGCTGCTGTGCAACATCCTGGCGCCGGTGATCGAGGCCCTCTGCCCGGCCTTCAGCACCGTTCTGGCCCCCGGTGGGGTGGGGTTGCTGAGCGGTCTGCTGGTTCACCAGGCACCGCGGTTGGAGGGGGTTCTGGCCGGGGAGGGATGGCATGCGGAGCTGGCCGCCCAGCAGAGCCAGTGGGGGCTGTTGCGGATCTGGAAGGCCTGACGAAGCCCGCCGAAGTTGCATAAGGCACGCTGATCTGTGCTGTGCCTTTGATTGGCCTTCCAGCCTCCTCCCCCCAAAATCGGCAGGAATGGCCCGTGGCGGATGTATGAAGGGCGGGTCCTACAGGCCCGGCTGCCCGGGTGCCTGTGAGCCCCAATCCCTTCCATGGCTTCCTACAAGGTCACCCTCATCAACGAGAGCGAAGGCCTCAACAAGACCATCGAGGTTCCTGACGATCAGTACATCCTCGACGCCGCTGAAGAGCAGGGCATCGACCTCCCCTATTCCTGCCGCGCCGGTGCCTGCAGCACCTGCGCCGGCAAGCTGACCGCCGGAACCGTTGATCAGTCCGACCAGAGCTTCCTCGACGACGACCAGATCGAAGCAGGTTTCGTCCTCACCTGCGTCGCTTACCCCACCAGTGACTGCACGATCAAGACCCACGCCGAAGAGGAGCTCTACTGAGCGCCCCGGCTTCAACGCCTGATGGCCCTCTGCCACCCTGCGGGGTGGCTTTTTCATGTCCACTCTGACGCCCTTCGCCGCCGTGCCTTCTGCCCCTGGCAGCGCCAACCCCGTCGGCCGGGAGCCATCGCAGCAGCCGGGGCCCGATCAGCTGCTCCTGCCTGCCGGCAGCGAGCACACCAGCCTGGGGGGGCAGTACAGCTACCGGGTGCTCGGGGCCTGCTGCCGCCTGTTTGATCGGGAGGAGCTTCCCTGGCCCTGCTGCCGGCTTGCCTGGCGCAGCAAGGAGCCGAGCTGGCGACGGGTCGGGCGGCGCCTCGTGGCCGACCTGGCCGCCCGCCGCTGTCCCTCCTACGCGGTGGAACTGCTCCAGCCTGGGGCCCGGCCGACCCGCACCGTGATCACCCTCTTTCCGGTGCGCCTCAGTCCGGCCCTGCAGGAATGGTGGTACAGCAAGCAGCCGGCGTCCCTGGACCCCTCCAATGATCGGCCACCCCCACCGACCGCGCCGTCATCACCACCGTCACCGCCAGCCGCGGGCCCGGAGACCCCAGGCTGAGCATGAAAAAGCCGGTGTCCGTGGACACCGGCTGGGATCAGCTGAGCAGGGCCGCAGGGGTCAGAAGTAGATCTTGCCGCCGCCCCACTGGATGCCCTGCACTTTGGGGGCCACCAGGATGTAGCCGGCCATCAGACGCAGATCCTCGTCGTCGAGATCCCGCATCTTCACGAAGATGTCGCTGCTGCGCATGCTGGGGTGCAGGTCGGCGATGCTGTACTCCCCGTCGTAGCTGGTCGGATCCTTGATGTAGTCCACCAGGGCCTCGAGGTTGTCACGGGACGGGGTGGCCAGCGCCAGGGTCTCCGGATCCAGGCCCACGTTCTGGTTGGTCTTGGTGATGCCGCCGGCGTGGCATTCGCCGCAGCTGGTGTTGAACAGCTTGCGGCCACTCTTGATCTCCTGCTCGGTGAAGGTCACCGTGCTGCCATCGGGGCCGGCCGGAACGGTGAGCTGGTCGGTGCTCCACTGGGCGGCTGTGGCCTGGCCACTGAAGCCGAGGCAGAGCAGCAGGGCCAGGGGCAGGGCCAGCAGGGTACGGGCGGTGGCCCGAAGCGCTCTGCGGAGGGCAGAAGTGAAAAGGGTGGAGGCCATTGGGAGAAGCCGGCGGTATGGCGGGGAAGACCGCATCGGAGACCTTGTATCACGGGGGAAGGGGGCTCCGGAGCGGAATCGGGCGAACTGTTGCAGGGCTATGGAGTGGGCACGGTGGCGGCCTCGGGTTCCTCCGGCACCACGGTGATGCTCAGGAAATCCCGGGCCAGCAGGGTGTTGGCGAAGATGGCGCGGGCCTCCGCCAGCAGATCGTCCGGACCGATCGGGTTGCCGGGCACGTAGCGCGGACTGAGGTGGGTGAGGGCCAGTTGCCTGACCCCCGCCTCCAGGGCGGTCTGGGCGGCCATGGTGCTGGTGGAGTGCTGGCGCTGGTAGGCCAGGTCGGCCTCGGCGTGGGAGAAGGTGCTCTCGTGGATGAGCAGGTCGGCTCCCTCGGCCAGCCGGACGGCGGCCTCGCAGAAGACCGTGTCGGTGCAATACACCACACTGGCCCCGGGGCGGCTGGGGCCGCACAGGCTGGCCCCGCGGATGATCCGTCCGTCCTCGAGGGTGACGGTGCGGCCCTGTTTGAGGTCGGCGTAGATCGGCCCGGGGGGGATGCCCAGGGCCCGGGCCCGCTCCACATCGAATCGCCCGGCCCGGGGCTTCTGGTCCACCCGGTAGGCGTAGGCCGGCACCCGGTGGGTGAGGGGGGCGCAGCGCACCGACAGATCGGCATCGTCCAGCAGGACCGTGCCGCCCTCGGCGGCACGGTGGACCCGGTGGTGGCGCACGGGGTAGCCGATCCGGGTCGAACTGGTGTGCAGCACCCCCTCGATGTAGTCCCGGAGGCGGTCGGGGCCGTAGAGATCGATGCCCTTGCAGGTGCCGGCCAGCCCAAGGCTGGCGAGCAGGCCGGGCAGACCGAAGACGTGGTCGCCGTGCATGTGGGTCACGAAGATGCGCCGCAGCTGGCTCACCCGCAGTTCGCTGCGAAGGAACTGGTGCTGGGTTCCCTCGCCGCAGTCGAACAGCCAGAGCTCGCTGCGCTGCGGCAGCCGCAGGGCCACGCCGGAGACATTGCGGCTGCGGGTGGGCACCCCGGAACTGGTGCCGAGAAACGTGACCTGCACGACCCCTGTGCCTCCGGCGCATGCTGCCACGTCGGCGCTGGCACCAACCCAGGACCGCCGTCACAATGAACCGCCCTGCGCCGGGTCCACCGTGCCGTTCCCGTTCCGCATCCCGCCCCTGCTGTCCGTGGGGGTGTCCCTCTCGGCACTGGCGGCCGTTCTGCCCTCCCCGGTCGTCCAGGCCCAGCAGGGGGAAGCGGACGTCCGGGTGCTGCTGGCGGAGGGGCCTGTGCTCAGCCTGGCCGCGGTGGAGCGCACCCTGGTGCTCAGGCCCGAGGGGCCATCGGCGGCAGGGATCGAACTGTCCCCCGGCTCCCCGCTGGAGCTGCGGCTGGTTCAGGGCCGCCTCCAGGCCAGGGGCCGGGAGGGAACCACGGCTCTGCCGGCTGCCGCTTCAATCTGGCTCGATCTCAAGCCTGCCCAGACAGCTGCCGACGGCGGCGTCTTCCGGCTTCAGGAGCGGCGCTACCGGGGACGCCTCCAGCTCCGCTTGATCGACGGCCGGATCCAGGCCATCAACCACATCGGGGTGGAGCATTACCTGCCCAGCGTGGTGGCCAGCGAGATGCCGGCCCGCTGGCCCCAGGCCGCCCTGCGGGCCCAGGCCGTCGCCGCGCGGACCTATGCCCTGCGGCAGCGCAAGCCTGCCGCGGCCTTTGACCTCACGGCGACGGTGTCGAGCCAGGTGTACAAGGGTGTCGAGGCCGAAACCGACTCGACACGCCAGGCCGTGGCCAGCACCCGTGGACAGGTGCTGATGTATGGCGACCAACTTGCCAACACGGTGTTCCACAGCAGCAGCGGTGGGCGCACCGAGAACAGCGGCGATCTCTGGAGCCAGCAGCTGCCCTATCTGGTGAGCGTTCCGGACTATGACCAGAACAGCCCTGTGCACCAGTGGGAACAGCCCCTGGCTCCCGACCTGCTGCGCAAGGCCTTCGGAGAGATCGGTGGCGTTCAGCGCATCGACATCGTCGCCTCCACAGCCACCGGGCGGGTGCGCCAGGCCCGGGTGATCGGCCCCGCGGGAACCCTGGTGGTGACAGGGCCCCAGCTGCGCAGCCGGCTCGGCCTCCGCAGCACCCAGGTGCGCTTCGAGGTGCTGGAGCCCAGGCCAGCGGCGGGCCTGCCGCCGCTCACGCCCCCGCCGGTGGTGCCGGAACCCCTGGTGGACTCGGCGACCGGCATGCCGATGGCGTCGGGTCAGCGAGGGGGAACGGCCCCCGGGGCTTCAGGACGCTGGACGCCCAGGACCGGATCCCGCCCCACCGCCCAGCCCTTGATCGTGGCGATCGGCCGGGGCTACGGCCATGGGGTCGGCATGAGCCAGTGGGGGGCCCTGGCCCTGGCGGAGCGGGGCGAGGACCACGAGCGGATCCTCAGCCACTACTTTCGAGGCACCCAGCTGCGCCGCTACCCCACCCCTTGAGCCCGACTCCTCAGCTGGAGCTGATCCAGCTGGACGACCCCGCCGCCGCCGCCCAACTGGCCGCCAAGCGTCTGCTCGAGGCCCGCAGCGAAGGCCCCCAGCTGCCGCTCGGTCTGGCCACGGGCCGCACCATGGAGCCGGTCTACGCGGCCCTGGTGAGTCTGATCCACGCCCAGCCCGAGGCGGACCGCCGGGCCGTGCTGCGGAACTGGCTCAGCTTCAACCTTGATGACTATGTGGGGTTGTCTCCGGCTGATCCACGCTCCTTCGCGGCCTTCATGGCCAGCCGGCTGGTCCAGCCCCTCGGGTTGGTGTCCGAGCGGGTGCGGCTTCCGGATGCCCTGGCGCCGGACCCTGCGGCCGAAGCCCGGCGCTATGCCGCCGAGCTGGCCCGGAACGGGGGGATCGGACTGCAGTTGCTCGGCCTGGGACTCAATGGCCATGTCGGATTCAACGAGCCGCCCTGTGCCGCCGACGCTCCCTGCCGCTGCGTCGAGCTCAGTGCCATGACCCGGCGGCAGAACGCAGCGGCCTTCGGCGGGGATCCGCTTGCCGTGCCCCACCGGGCGATCAGCCTGGGGATGGCCGAGATCCTGGCGGCCCGCCGCATCCTTCTGGTGGTCACCGGTGTGGCGAAGGCCCCGGTGCTGCGTCGCCTGCTCACCGAGTCGCCCTCGGCGGCTCTGCCCGGCAGCTGGCTCAGGCAGCACCCCTGCGTCACGGTGCTGGCCGATCGGGCGGCGCTCACTGGCGCCTGAGGGCATGGTCGCCCGCCCGGCCCCGGGGCCGCCGACCCCAGCCCCACGCTCATGACCGGGACGCCTCACAGCGCACAACATCAGCCTGGACGCCATGCCTGTGGAGGGTGGCAGCGATCGCGCTCAGGCGGGGCTTCAGGTCGGTGTCATGATCCAATCAGCAGAAACTTGGATGGCCCTGTGGTCCGATCGTCGCGCTTCATCGGTTGGCTTGAGTCCAGGTTTGAAAAGATATTCTGGCGCTTCAGGCTCATTGGCATTCTGCCTGTCCTGATGACGGCCTTGAGCAGCCTGGCCACCTTCATCCTGGGAACGAGGGAAACCTTTTATGCCCTTGAGGTGATGCTGCAGAGCTCCGGTACGGAGCAGAAAGTGCTTGCGCGCGTTCTGGGTGGCTTTATCGGTGGTGTTGATCTGTACTTGATTGGCATAGCCTTGCTGATCTTCAGCTATGGAACATATGAGTTGCTGATCTCGGCGATTGATCCTGCAAGGAATGAGGAATCCAAGGGGTTCAAGGGTGTGCTTGAGGTGGCCAGCCTTGATGACCTCAAGAAAAAGCTTGTCAAGGTGCTCGTGATTGCCCTGGTGGTATTTGCGTTCAAGGCAATGCTGGCCTTGCCGCTCTCTGATGGCATGAGTTTGCTCTATTACTGCATTTCATTGTTGTTGCTATCTCTGAGTTCCTTCCTGGTCGGCAGGCTGGGCAGCTGAGCCTTGCTGGGCATGCCGGCTTCTGCCCAAGGGGTATGCAGTTCGCCTTTCAGGCCACCACCGCTTCGATCAGCTCCTCATCGGCTTCCAGATTGGAGGTCACGCTGCGGACGTCATCGAGCTCCTCCAGGGCATCCAGCATCTTCAGGCTGCTGCGGAGTTGCTCGGCATCGCTGAGGTTGCAGAGGGTCTGAGGAATCCAGCGGTGTTCCCAGGTCTCCACGACCAGGCCCCGGGCCCGCAGTCCATCCTGGAGGGCCTCGAGCTGGGCGAAGGGGGCGAACACCTCGGCGCCGTCGCCGCTGAACGCGTAGCCGAGCAGCTGGACCCCGGTCTCATTTTCAAGGCTCAGCAGCGCCTCGAGCAGGCTGTCCTCGCTGAGGTCAGGTTGGGTGATCCGGGCCACGCTGCGCTGCTCGAACAGATAGCCCACGCAGCCCGTTTCGCCCAGATTGCCGCCGTGCTTGCTGAAGGCCAGACGAACGTCGGCGGCGGTGCGGTTGCGGTTGTCCGTGAACGCCTCGATCAGCACGGCCACCCCCCCCGGCCCGTAGCCCTCGTAGCGAACCGCTTCGAACTGGTCGCCCTCTCCCCCCAGCTGGCCTGAGCCCTTCAGGATCGCCCGCTCGATGTTGCCGTTCGGCACCCCGGCAGCCTTGGCCTTCTCGATGGCCGTGCGCAGCTGGAAGTTGCCGGCGGGGTCGGGGCCGCCTCGGGCGGCCACCGTGATCTCCCGACCCAGACGGGTGAACACGGCCCCGCGCTTGGCGTCGACGACGGCCTTGGTGCGCTTGATCTGGGCCCATTTGCTGTGGCCGGCCATCGGAACGAACAGGGGGACGGAGTGCAGGAGCGGCTGGCGGTCAGCCGGCCGCGTCGAAGACCAACCGGGGTTGCAGTCGGCCGTCGGTTGTGGCCAGTGCCAGCCCTGCCAGGTTGCCATCCGGCTCCAGCACGGCCACGGCCTGCTCCGCAGGGTGGAGCGCCTCGGCCTCGAGGGCCCGTCCGCAGCGCCAGCCCGCCCATTCGCTGGGCTGCAGCCGCCGCCGCGGCAGATGCCCCAGCGCGACGAGGGGGTCGAGCAGGGGCGGGAGGGGCGGCGAGGCGAGGGCTTCGAGTGCAACCGCCTGCTCCAGGCGGAAGCCCAGCGCCTCGGTGCGCCGCAGGGTGGCCAGGCTGCCGCCGCAGTGCAGGGCCTCCCCCAGATCCCGTGCCAGGGAGCGGATGTAGGTGCCGGCGGAGCAGCGCACCGCCAGGCTGAGCAGGCCGGTGGCCTGATCCCAGTGGCGCAGCTCCAGCTGCGTGATGGTCACAGGCCGGGCCGCCAGGCTGAGCTGCTCGCCGCGGCGGGCGCGGACGTAGGCCCGCTCTCCGTTGAGGTGCACCGCCGAGATCTGGGGGGGCACCTGCAGGATCGCTCCGCGGAACAGGGCCAGGGCTGCCTCCAGATCTGCGGGCTCCAGGGGGGGCACGGGTCGCCGCTCCAGCACCTCCCCCTCCAGATCGTCGCTGCCGGTGCGCACCCCCAGCTGCACGGTGCCCTCGTAGGCCTTGTCCCCCACCAGGTAGGGAAGCAGCCGGGTGGCCGGCCCGAGTGCGATGGGCAGCACCCCGGTGACCGCGGGATCCAGGGTGCCGCCATGGCCCACCCGCCGCAGGCCATAGGCCCGCCGGATCCGGGCCACGCAGCCATGGGAGGTGAGTCCGGCGGGCTTGTCGAGCACCAGAAATCCGCAGCACTGGTCAGCCATGGGCACCTCCATCAGCCTGGAAGGGTCCCATGCCCCGCTCCGATGACCCTGCAGCAGCGCCGTGACCTGGCGTTCCTCGTGCTGGCGGGGATCTTCCTCGGGAGCATGGGCATGCTGAACATCCTGGGGCTGACGCGCTTCCTGCAGCTCGGTTCGATCGGTTCCTGGCCGATCGTGGTCGCCGTGGGGGCCCTGCCCTACCCGGTGACCTTTCTCTGCACCGATCTGATCAGCGAGATCTGGGGCGAGCAGAAGGCGGGCCAGCTGGTCTGGGTGGGATTGGCCCTCAACGGCTGGATCGTGCTGATCCTCTGGCTCGGAGGGATCCTGCCGGGTCTGGCCGGGGCACCGGAGGCCACCTTCTTCGAGGTGCAGCGCCTGGCCTTCGGCGCCGTGGGGGCCTCGATGGTGGCCTACCTGGCGGCCCAGTTCACCGATGTGCGCCTGTTCCATTTCTGGAAGCGCCTCAGCAGCGGCCGTGCCCTCTGGCTGCGCAACAACGGTTCCACCCTGGTGAGCCAGCTGGTGGACACCACGGCCGTGGTGCTGATCAGCCACTACGCCAACCATGTGCTGCCGATCCGGGACGGGGAGGCCGTGCTGCCCCAGCTGGTCAGCTACATCGCCAGCGGCTACCTGTTCAAGGCCATGGCGGCGCTGGCCGACACGCTGCCCTTCTACGCGCTCACGGGTTGGCTCCGGGGCTGGTTGGAGGTGCCTGGTGACGGGGCGGAACTGGGTTGAACGGCGGGAGCCGGGGCCGGATGGGCACGTAGGTTGGCGCCAGCAGTGGGAAGGACACCGTGGCAGCGGCACTGGGAGTAGACCGGTTCCTGGCCGATGGTTTTGCCCTCAAGGAGCATCTCGCCACCTACCTCGGCATCGACACCGAAGAGCTGGAGCGCCGTCTGCCCCAGAGCACCGAGACCCTGGCCGCCCTCCATCCGGGCGGCTTTGACCTGGAGCAGGCCACCCGCTTCTATGAGGACACCGTGGGCACCGTGCACCTTCTGGAGCTGGCCGCCTGGCATCTGGGCAGCGCCGACTACATCGCCGATACGCTGCGGTTGCAGCAGCGCTTCGCCCGCGGCCAGGTGCTGGATTTCGGAGGCGGCATCGGCAGCCACGCGCTTGCAGCGGCGGCTCTGCCCGAGGTGGACCAGGTGTGGTTCGTGGATCTGAACCCCCACAACCGCGCCTGTGTGGAGTCCAGGGCCCTTCGGCTCGGGCTTGGAAAGAAGCTCTCCTGCCACAGGGATCTGGCGGATCCCAGCCTGCCCGATCGGTTCGACACGATCGTCTGTCTTGACGTGCTGGAGCACCTGGCTGATCCGTCGGATCAGCTCGAACAATTCGCCGGGCGCATGGCCCCTGGCGCCACGGCGCTGCTGAACTGGTATTTCTTCAAGGGGTTCCAAGGGGAGTACCCGTTCCACCTGGACGAGCCCGTGCTGGTGGAGCGGTTCTTCCGCACCCTCCAGCACCGGTTCCTGGAGGTGTTCCACCCCTACCTGATCACGACCCGTGCCTACCGGCTGGCCTGAGTGCCCTTGCTGGGGGGGGCGCTGGACGGGTCCGGCGGAACGGCCAGGAAGGAGCTCAGCCCAGGGCGACGTTGATGCGCTTGCGGGTGCGCAGACCGCGCTTGATCGTGTCGAAGCTCACCACCCCGTCGATGAGGGCGAACAGGGTGTCGTCCGAGCCACGGCCCACATTGACCCCGGGCAGCACCGAGGTGCCGCGCTGGCGGATCAGGATCGAGCCGGCGTTCACGGCCTCACCGCCGTAGGCCTTGACGCCGAGGCGCTTGGAATTGGAATCGCGGCCGTTGCGGGTTGAGCCTGTGCCTTTCTTGTGGGCCATGGAGGGGAGGGTGCGAAGGGGGTGAACAGTGAGGTGAGGGATCAGGCGAGCGCCTTGCCGCCGATGTTGATCGCCTGGACCATCACCCGGGTGAGCTCCTGGCGGTGGCCATTCTTGCGACGGGTTTTCTTCTTGGGGCGCATCTTGTAGACGATCAGCTTGGGACCGCGGCGATGGGCGAGCACCTTCAGCTCCACGCTGGCGTTGCTCACGTACGGCTGGCCGAGGGTGGCCGCCTTGCCGTCGTTCACCAGCAGCACCGTATCCAGGGTGACGGTGTCATCGACGTCGGCGTTGAGGCGGTCGAGGTCGTAGTAGCGGTTGGGCTGCAGCCAGAACTGCTGGCCGGAGGCCTCGACGATGGCGTAGGGGCCGCTGCTGACGGCGTTGGCTTGGGTCATGGGCTGTTGGGGCGTGGTCAGGCTGGGGATGGCAGAGGCCCGGCGAGGGGGAAAACCCGGACGGGGACTGGCATCGACCGATTACGCCAGACGCACAATCAGAAGACAATGTCAAATCCTCCGGTTTCAGGCTGCCTTTCGTCAACATGGGGGGCATCCACTCGGGGGCGCTTCCCACCGGGGTAGCTCTTCCATGCCCGAATCGGCCCTCACCGTTGCGTTGCTCGTCCGTGATCCCAGCCTGGCGGCTGCCGTGGCCCGCGGGTTATCCAGCAGCCGCTACTCCCTGGTGCCTGTCGACCCCGCTGGCGATCCGGTGCAGGAGCTGGATCGGCTGCGGGAGGACGTCGATGCCCTCCTGATCGAGCAGGGGGGGATCCCGCCGCGTGAGCTCGAGGGCCTCACCCAGCATGGGCTGGTGTGGCCCGCGGTGGTGATCGGCGAGGTCAACGGCGAGATCGCCTTCCACGAGGCCGAGGTGCGCTTGCCCCCGGACCAGCTCGAGCAGCTCAGTTACAGCCTGGATGCCTCTGTGTCCCGCTTCCTGCGCCAGGGCCTGGCCAGCCCGGGCCAGACGGCTGCCAAGGCCGGGGCTCCGGCAGGGGGCGCGGACGTCGGCGACCAGCCCGCGGCGGCCATGGCCTGGCGCCTGGACGATCGCCTTCGGGACCGGCTGGGGCTGCTCGGTGTCTTCTACAAGCGGGACCCATCGAGATTTCTGCGCAATCTGCCGCCATCGGAGAGCGAGGAACTGTTGCAATCACTGCAGCGCACCTATCGGGATCTTCTGCTGAGCTACTTCCGCAATCCATCCGTTGCCAATCAGGCGCTGGAGAGTTTTGTTAACACTGCGTTTTTCAGCGACCTTCCAATTACAAAAACGGTGCAGATCCACATGGATCTCATCGATTCCTTCTCAAAGAAGCTCAGCTTCGAAGGCCACAAGAGCGACTTCCTTCAGGACTATCGCCTTGCCCTGCTCGATGTGATGGCTCATTTGTGTGAGATGTATCGACGCTCCGTGCCCCCTGATGTGCCACTTGTTCGCCTTCCTAAAGATGCCTGAAACCTACAACTCCCTATCATGACACCCCGAAAGACTTACATCCTCAAGCTCTATGTGGCAGGTAATACGCCCAACTCGATGCGGGCACTCAAGACCCTGCGCAACATCCTGGATCTTGAATTCAAGGGCGTTTACGCCCTCAAGGTCATTGATGTGCTGGTGAACCCCCAGCTCGCGGAAGAGGACAAGATTCTGGCCACGCCCACCCTCACCAAGATCCTGCCCCCGCCGGTGCGGCGGATCATCGGGGATCTCAGTGACCGGGAACGGGTGCTGATCGGACTGGATCTGCTCTACGACGAACTGACCGACGATCCCCAGTTTGACGAGCTGGCCCTCGAGTCGGGCCTGGAGGCTCCCGAGGACGTGGAGGACAGGCCCGATGAACTGCAGTCACCCACGCCTCCTGATGGTGACCGGCCCGATGATGGCCTCAACCCCCGACCCTGACCCTTTCCCTCTCCCCATCCCCCCGCCGGCAATGCAGGAACCCAGTCCCCTCGATGATGCCCTGATGCAGGTGCAGAAGCTCCCCACGGGGATCGAGGGATTCGATGATGTTTGCCATGGAGGCCTGCCGATCGGTCGCTCGACGCTGATCAGCGGTACATCCGGCACTGGCAAGACGGTTCTGTCCCTGAACTTTCTCTATAACGGGATCCGCCAGTACAAGGAGCCAGGCATCTTCATCACCTTCGAAGAGTCTCCTCTCGATATTCTTCGTAATGCTGCAAGTTTTGGCTGGAATCTCCAGGAGATGCTGGAGCAGGACAAGCTCTTCATTCTTGATGCGTCGCCAGACCCAGATGGCCAGGATGTGGCCGGAAACTTTGACCTCTCAGGGTTGATTGAGCGCATCAACTACGCGATTCGCAAGTACAAAGCACGTCGTGTTGCCATTGACTCGATCACCGCTGTTTTCCAGCAATACGATGCCGTATCCGTGGTGCGTCGGGAAATCTTCCGTCTGATTGCCAGGCTCAAGGAGATCGGCGTCACCACGGTGATGACCACCGAGCGCATTGACGAATACGGTCCAATCGCCCGCTATGGAGTCGAGGAGTTCGTCTCGGACAATGTCGTCATTCTTCGGAATGTCCTGGAGGGAGAGCGCAGAAGGCGAACAGTTGAGATCCTCAAATTGAGGGGCACCACGCACATGAAGGGTGAATTTCCCTTCACCATGGGAAGCCATGGCATGAGCGTCTTCCCGCTCGGGGCCATGCGCCTCACCCAGCGTTCCTCCAACGTGAGGCTGAGCTCCGGGGTGCCCAAGCTGGATGAGATGTGTGGCGGAGGCTTCTTCAAGGACTCCATCATTCTGGCCACCGGAGCCACGGGTACGGGCAAGACCCTGCTGGTGTCCAAGTTCGTCGAGGACGCCTGCCGCAGCAAGCAGCGCGCCATCCTGTTCGCCTATGAGGAGTCGCGGGCCCAGCTGCTGCGTAACGCCACCAGCTGGGGAATCGACTTCGAGCAGATGGAGCAGGACGGTCTGCTGAAGATCATCTGTGCCTACCCCGAGTCCACGGGGTTGGAAGACCATCTCCAGATCATCAAGACCGAGATCGGTCAGTTCAAGCCGTCCCGGATGGCGATCGATTCCCTCAGTGCCCTGGCCCGCGGCGTGAGTCACAATGCCTTTCGGCAGTTCGTGATCGGAGTGACCGGTTATGCCAAGCAGGAGGAGATTGCCGGTTTCTTCACGAACACCTCTGAGGAGTTCATGGGTAGCCATTCAATCACCGACTCTCATATCTCCACGATCACCGATACGATTCTGCTGCTCCAGTACGTGGAGATCCGTGGCGAGATGGCCCGTGCCCTGAACGTGTTCAAGATGCGAGGCTCCTGGCATGACAAGGGCATCCGCGAGTTCGTGATCACCGGCAATGGTCCGGAGATCAAGGACTCCTTCTCCAACTTCGAGCGGATCATCAGTGGTGTCCCCCACAGGATCAACACGGATGAGCGCAGTGAGCTCTCCCGCATCGTGCGGGGGGTGGCCGACGACGACCGCTGAGCCCTTGTGATCTGGCCTGGGCTGGGGCTGGGTTCAGCCCGCCACGGTGCTCCAGTCGAGCGCCCGTTCCTGACCGCGGCGCTCGGTGATCAGGCGAAGTTCGTCAGTATCGGAGTCCTCGAGGGGGAGGTCAAACCAGAACGCCGTTCCGACGCCCGGCTCGCTGGCCATCTTCACCTGGGTGCCGTGTTTTTCCAGGATGCCCCGAACGATGGAGAGGCCGAGGCCTGTACCCGCCTCGATGTGAACCGCGTTCTCCACCCGGTAGAAGCGCTCGAAGATCCTCTCCTGGTCGGCTTCGGAAATGCCGCAGCCGCTGTCGGCGATCTCGACCCTCAGGCGCGGCAGCGGGGAGGTCAGTTCGCAGCGGGGATGATCCTCCTCCGGCTGACCGGCCGGACTGAGCAGGCAGAGGTCCGGCCATGGGTAAGCCCGCAGCACGACCTGGCCGTCCTTGGGAGTGAACTTGAGCGCATTGCCCACGAGGTTGTCGAAGACCTGCAGCAGCAGGTCCCAGTTGCCCAGCACGCGCGGCAGCTGGGAATCGGCTTCGAACAGCAGATTCACGCCTTTCTCATGGGCATTGAGCCGGTAGGTGCGCAGGGTCTGCTCGATGGCCGGACCCACCTCCATGGCTTCGAAATTCCATTCCCGCTCGGATTCCAGTCGGGAGAGATCCAGCACATCGTTGACCAGGCGGGTGAGTCGATCGGTTTCGGCGTTGGCGATACCGAGAAACTCCCTGGTCTCCTCCTCGCTGAGCTGATCCCCGAGGTCGTGGAGGGTCTCCACGTAGCTCTTGATGTTGAAGAGGGGGGTGCGCAATTCGTGGGAGACGTTGCTGATGAACCGGCTCTGGGCAGCATTCAGCTCCACCTCGCGGGTGAGGTCCTGGATCGTCATGGCGATCCCCTTGAGGGATTCCCCACTCGCGTCCCGCACGGATTGCAGCACGATCCTCAGGGTGCGGGGCGGCTCGCCGAAGCTGCAGCGCACGTCAGCGGCATCCTGCTGACTGCTCGTCACATTGTCGAGCGCCGCGCTCAGTTCGAG
This sequence comes from Aphanothece stagnina RSMan2012, assembly GCF_046764815.1. Lineage (NCBI taxonomy): Bacteria > Bacillati > Cyanobacteriota > Cyanophyceae > Chroococcales > Aphanothecaceae > Aphanothece > Aphanothece stagnina. The sequence continues at coordinate 85,910 of NZ_JBKOUC010000007.1, read as the reverse complement.
GGCCAGCCGTTCCGGCAGTTCGGGAATCAGCTGATTGCCCTCCAGGTTGCGCCCCTCCCAGCGGAACAGGCGCCGTGCCGTCGGGTTCGCCAGCACGAGGGCGCCTGAGGCGTCGAGCAGCACGGCCCCATCGGCCATGGTGGCGATCAACGACTCCTGTTTCACCTGGGCCGCTTTGAGTTCCTCGATGTTGGCGGCCTTGTAGGCCTCCAACTGTGCGGTCATGGTGTTGAAGCCCTCGAGCAGCTCACCGAGCTCGCCCCCCATCGGCAGGGCGATGCGGGCTTCGAAGTTGCCGCCGGCCACCTGGCGCACCCCCCGCAGCAATTCCTTGACAGGGCGGGTGATCGTGAGGGCGTTGAAGACCGCCCCCAGGATCACCAGCACCCAGATCGAGATGAACACGGCCACGGTCACCTCCCGGGTCAGGGCGGCGCTGGCGAGGAGGGTTTCGTTGGGATTGATGCCCAGGGCCAGCACCCCCAGGTAGCGCCCTTCGCTCACCATCGGCACGAACACGTCGGTGACCTGGCCGTCCGGGGTGAGGTGCTGGCGGATCAGCGGGTTCTCCGGGCGCCGCTGGATGTCCGGAGGCAGTTCCAGCCGGCGGCTGAGCAGCAGTTCACTCCCGCCGGATGTTCCGCCGATCGGGATGCCGAGGTAGATGATCCCGTCGGGGTCGGCGAAGAAGATGTAACGCAGGCTGCGGCTGGAACGCCAGAACCGTTCGGCCACCGAGGCCAGCTCCCGGTCGTTGCCCTCCGCCACCAGCGGGCTGACATTGGCTGCCAGCAGCAGACCCAGATCCCTGGCGTAGCGCGTGTCGCTCATGCGGGCATCCCGCTGGATGCCGTTGAGCGCCAGGAAGGTGATCCCGGTCATCAGCAGGCTCACCACCAGGGTGGCCACGGCCAGCAGCTTGGTCTGGAGACTGAACTCGGCCCACCACCGGGCCAGGGCCCGCCGCCAGGCGCTCAGCTGGTCCTTGGGCGCGTCGCTGTTCATGGGCTCTGGGGGGTGCGCACCTGATGGCCGATGTCGCGGCGGTAGGTCATGCCGGCGAAGTGCACCTGCTCCAGGCCGGCATAGGCCTGGGCGAAGGCCGCGTCGAACCCGTCGGCCTGGGCCACCACCGCCAGCACCCTGCCGCCGCTGCTGCGGCAGGTGCCATCCGCATCGCGGCGGGTTCCCGCATGGAAGATCTGGAGGCGTTCCGCCGGCGCTGCCGCCCCTTCGATCGGATCCCCCGTGCGGATCGTGCCGGGGTACCCCTCGGCCGCGGCAATCACGCAGGCGCTGCAGCCCGCCGCGATGGTCAGCTCAGGGGCCTGGTCCAGCCGGCCCTCCGCACAGGCCAGCAGCACCTGGGCCAGCTCGGGGCCCAGCAGGGGCATCAGCGTTTCGCACTCAGGGTCGCCGAAGCGGCAGTTGAACTCGATCACGCTCAGCCCGGTCTCGGTCAGCATCAGCCCCGCATAGAGCACTCCGCGGTAGTCGATGCCACGGGCCCTGAGGGCCCGCAGGGTTGGCTCCAGCACCTGCTGCCTCACCTGGTCGAGGCCTGCGGCATCCAGGAGCGGAGCCGGCGCGTAGGCCCCCATCCCGCCGGTGTTGGGGCCGGTGTCGCCCTCCCCGATGCGCTTGTGGTCCTGCGCCGCTGGCAGGAGGACCAGGCGCTGCCCGTCGGTGAGGGCGAACACGGAGATCTCCGGCCCATGGGTGCGCTCCTCCAGCACCAGCGTGGCCTCCTGGCCGAAGCGCCCGGCGAAGATGGCATCGATGGCAGCCCGGGCCTCCTCGAGGGTTTCCGCCACCGTCACGCCCTTGCCGGCGGCCAGACCATCGGCCTTCACCACCAGCGGCCGGCCCTGGGCGGCCAGGATCGCGTGGGCTTCCTCCCGACTGGCGGCGGGCCAATGGCCGGCGGTGGGCACCCCGGCCTCCTGCATCAGCGCCTTGGCCCACTGCTTGCTGGCCTCGAGCCGGGCACCCTCCGCCCCCGGGCCGAACACCGGCATGCCCGCCGCGCGCAGCCGGTCGGCCAGCCCTGCCGCCAGGGGGGCTTCCGGACCCACCACCACCAGGTTGACCGCGTGCTCCCGGCAGGCCCCGAGCAGCCCGTCCTGGTCGGTTTCGGCGATGGCCAGCTGGCCGCAGCTCGCCAGATCGGGGGTGCCGCCGTTCCCCGGGGCCACCCAGACGGCCTCGACACCACGGCAGCGCCGCAGCGCCCAGGCCAGGGCGTTCTCCCGTCCGCCGCCACCCACGACCAGGATGCGGAGCGGCTGCGGTGCTGCCTCAGGGGCCATCGGGCTCAGGGAGTGCGGGTGGAACGGGAGCTCAGGACTCCCCTAGGTTGTGCGGGATGTCTGCGCGATTCCGGCAGACCCCACGACCATCTTCACCTGCACGTCTTCCCCGGCATGGCGGCTGGCCTTCTGCGATCCTCGGCCCTGGCCTGCAGGGGCTGGGTGGCCCTCCTGGCCTTGGGCTCCGGCCTGCTGGGATCCCCGGGCCGGACGGCGCCCTCCGGTCTTCCGGTTGACACGGCCGGGATGGCGGCCGTGGCCAGCTGCCGCGAGGCGATCGGCGCCAGGGACCTCGATCGGCTGCGCGACGTGCAGGAGCAGCTGCTGTCCCGTCGGTCGCCCCGTTCCACCCTGCTCGAGGTGCTCACCACGGCCGAGGCCCTGCTCGTCTGCCAGGCCCCCGTGGGGGCCCTCGAGGTGCTGAGCCGGCACAGTCCTGCCCCCGGTCCGGACCGCCGGATCTGGCTTCTTCTGCAGTGGCAGGCAGCCGATGCGGGGCTGGACCACCGCCTGGCGGCCCAGGCGCTCCGCTGGCTCGCCGAGGGTGATCCGGCGAATCTCGAAGCTCTGCAGCTGCCGCTGGTCGCGTCCTCCGGCCACCGGACGGTGACCCGTCCCGCCCTGGATGTGCTGGCGGATCATCTCGAGAGCCTCGGTCGGCCCGCCGAGGCGGCCGAAGTGTTGCTGGCCAGCCGCCTTCCGGGTGAGGCGACGGCCGCCCGCTGGGGTCGCGCCGTGGCCCTGGCGGCCCAGCTCGACCGCGAGACCCGCGACACCCTGCTCGAACGGGCGCTCGAGCAGGCGGCCGACAGTGGTGCCTGGGGGCTGGTCGCCCAGCTGCTCGACCAGCAGCTGGGCACGGGGCGGCTTGACACGGGCCAGTTTGGCAAGGAGGCCGGATCGGGACCGGAGTCCACGCTGGCCCTGGAGCGGCGGCTGCGCCTCAGCGCCCGGATCGACGATGCGTACGGTGAGTGGCTGTTGCGGCGAAGACTGGCTTCCGATCCGGCCCGGACCCGCGATCTGGAGACCCAGCTGCGCTCGCCCCGCGATCCCGGAGGCCACGCCGCCGGCACCTCCCCGACTCCCCTGCCATGAGCACCTACACCATCGGTCCGCTGCTGCACGAGGGCAAGGCCAAACGGGTGTATCGCACGGATCGGCCCGACCTGGTGGCGGTCGAGTACAAGGATGACGCCACCGCCTTCAATGCCCTCAAGAAAGCCCAGCTGGAGGGCAAAGGGCCCCTCAACTGCCGGATCTCGGCCCTGGTCTTCGAATGGCTGGCCAGTCGCGACATCCCCACCCACTACCTGGGCCTGGCCGAGGGCGAGGCCTCCCGGCGCTGGATGCTGGTGCGCCCCGTGGAGATCATTCCCATCGAGGTGGTGATCCGCAACCTGGCGGCGGGTTCGCTCTGCCAGCAGCTTCCGGTCGCCTCCGGAACCCGCCTGCCCTCCCCCCTGCTGGATCTGTACTACAAGGACGACGCCCTGGGCGATCCGCTGCTCACGGATGCCCGGCTGGCGCTGCTCGGCATCCTCGACACCGATCTGCGGGATCGCCTCGAGCAGCTGGCCCGCCAGGTGAACGCCGCCCTCCTGGAGCTTTTCGGCCGCATCGATCTGGAGCTGGTGGACTTCAAGATCGAACTGGGGCTGACCGCCGATCAGCAGCTGGTCGTTGCCGATGAAATCAGCCCTGACACCTGTCGCCTCTGGGATCGGGCCACCGACGACCTGCAGGACCGCATTCTCGACAAGGACCGATTCCGCCAGGACCTCGGCGGGGTTGTCGAGGCCTATGGGCAGGTTCTCAAACGGATCCAAGGGGTGTGTCCCGAACCGCGGTTCTATAGGTAAGGTCACCGCATTTGCGGCCCAGCCGCTCCGTTCGTGACACTCATGGTCGGTTCGCTGGGCTTGAAGGCTGCACTGCCTCTGCTGGGTGCGGCGCTTCTGGTGGCCTCTCCGGCCCTGGCGCAGGACCAGCCCGGAGCGGAGGCTCCGGCTGAACAACCCGCGGACACCCCAGCGGTAGCCCCCCAGGCGGATGCGCCCGCAGAGGCGCCGGCCGATACCTCCCCGGGCGTCGACCCGTTTGCTGCCGATCCCCCGGCCGCCGCCCCTGCTGCTGCGGAGCCCCCGGCCGGGACCGATCAACCCGGTGCCGCCTCCCCCGAGGTCGGTGAAGAGGCCCCCGCCGAGCCCAGGGTTCAGATCGCCGAGATCGTCATCGAGGGCCTCGATGACCACCCCGAGCGGGAGCGTCTTGAGCTGGCGGCCTACGCCGCGATGGCCGTGACCCCCGGCACCAAGGTCACCCGCAGTGAACTGCAGACCGACCTCTCGGCGATCTATGCCACCGGCTGGTTCTCCGACGTGCGCATCCAGCCGGTTGACGGCCCGCTCGGGGTGCGGCTGATCGTTGCGGTGGTGGCCAACCCGGTGTTGCAGCGGATCAGCCTGGAGCCCGCTGAGCTCCAGCTCCCCGACCAGGTGCTCCAGGACACCTTCGCGGCGGACTACGGCAAGACGCTCAACCTCAACTCCCTGCAGTCCCGCATGCAGGAGCTGCAGAAGTGGTACGCCGACCAGGGATACTCCCTGGCCCGGGTCACCGGCCCCAGCCGGGTCAGTCCCGACGGCACGGTTGAACTGCTGGTGCGCGAAGGCACCGTGGAAGGGGTGGAGGTGCAGTTCCTCAACAAGGAGGGCTCCGCCACCAATGAGAAGGGCGAGCCGATCCGCGGCAAGAGCAAGCCCTGGGTCATCACCCGGGAAATCTCGATGAAGTCCGGGGACCTCTTCAACCGCCGCAAGCTGGAGGAAGACATCCGTCGCCTGTATGGCACTGGGCTGTTCGGCGATGTCAAGGTCACCCTGAAGCCCGTGCCTGCCGAGCCGGGCAAGGTCATCATCGTGCTCGGGATGGTCGAGCAATCCACCGGCTCGATCTCAGGTGGTGTGGGCTACAGCCAGAACCAGGGGGTCTTCGGTCAGATCCAGCTGCAGGAAAGCAACCTGGCCGGGCGGGCCTGGAATCTCGGCACCAACTTTTCCTACGGACAGTACGGCGGCCTCGGCGACATCACCTTCACGGACCCCTGGATCAAGGGGGATCGCTTCCGGACCTCCTTCCGCACCCGGATCTTCTTCAGCCGGGAAGTGCCCCAGATCTTCCGAAGCGACGACACGGACCTCAACTTCAACCGGCAGGATTTCAGCGGGGCTGATTTCGATGTCGTCACCAACAGCCCCGTCGACACCTCCGGACCGTTCGCGGAGGTCCGCACCAATTTCGACAGCGTCGCCATCCAGCGGGTTGGGGCGAATGTCCAGTTCGTGCGGCCCTTCAACGGTGGGGATCCCTACAAGAAAGCCCCCTGGAACCTGATCCTGGCCTTCGGCGGCCAGGAAGTCACCCCGATGAACTTCTCGGGCGACAAGTACTCCCAGGCCGTGATCGGTGTGGACGACGACCTCCGCCAGCCGGTGAGGGTTCCCAGCCGCCAGGTCATCTGTCTGGCCTACAACTGCGCCTCGGAGAACCAGCTGCTCAGTTTCAGGGTCGGCACGACCTACAGCTCCCTCGATGATCCCCGCAACCCCACCCGCGGCAACTTCTTCAGCGTGGGCACCGAGCAGTTCCTCTCCGTGGGCAACGATTCACCCACCTTCAACCGGGTCCGCACCACCTTCACCCAGTACATCCCGGTCAATTGGCTGAAGATCTACAAGGGTTGCCGTCCCAAGCCCGGCGAAACCCGCGACTGCAAGCAGGCCCTGGCTTTCCAGGTCTCGGGCGGCGCCCTGATCGGTGACGAGATCCCTCCCTACGAGGCCTTCTGCCTGGGAGGCGGCAATTCGGTGCGTGGCTACGCCGACTGCGATCTGGGGGTCGGCAAGGCCTACGGCGAGTTCACGGCGGAGTACCGGTTTCCCCTGTTCAGCATCGTCAGCGGTTCCGTCTTCTTCGACGCCGGCACCACCTTCGGCACCCAGGGGGACATCCCGGGCAACCCCGGCGGTCTGCTGGGCAAGAAGGGCGATGGCTTCTCGCCGGGCATCGGCGTGATCGTCACCACCCCTGTCGGCCCCCTGAGGCTGGAAGTGGCGACAGAGGACTTCACCGACAACTGGCGCTTCAACCTTGGTGTGGGCTGGAAGTTCTAGTGGGGCCATGGCCAGCTGACTACGCCGGGACCTTCACCCTGGCCGGCACGGCCGAGCGGCACGGTGTCGGCCTCCACAGCGGTCAGGAGGGTCGGGTGAGGCTCCAGCCCGCCGAGCGGCCCGGCTACTGGCTCGGGTGGCTGGATCAGCCCGACCTGCCCCTCGTGCGCCTGCACCCAGGAAGGGTGCAGGACACCACGCTCTGCACCGCGTTGCAGCTGGGCCAGCGGCGCCTCGCCACCGTGGAACATCTGCTGGCGGCCCTGGCCGGTACGGGCATCACCCAGGCAGAGATCCTGGTCGAGGGCCATGAGATCCCCTTGCTGGATGGATCGGCCCTCCCCTGGGTGGAGGCCATCGCGGAAGCCGGCTGTCAGCCCCTGGAGCTTCCCTCCGCCATGCCGGAACTGCGTGAGCCCCTCACGGTGAGCCGGGGGCCGGGGTTCGTGACCGCGATCCCCGCTGCGGGCCTGCGGCTGGGCGCGGCCATCGAGTTCACGGACCCGGCCATCGGCCGCCAGCTGTTCTCCCTGGAGCTCACCCCTGCTGCGTTTGTGGAAGCCATCGCGCCGGCCCGGACCTTCGGTCTGCGCTCCCAGGTCGATCAGCTCCGCGCCGCCGGCTTGATCCAGGGGGGCGCCCTCGATAATGCGCTGGTGTGCGACGGCGACCGCTGGCTGAATCCCCCCCTGCGATTTGCCGATGAACCGGTGCGCCATAAAATCCTCGACCTGATGGGTGATCTGGCGCTGGTCGGTTTGCCAAGGGCCCATGTGTTTGCCTACCGCGGCTCCCATGGCCTCCATACCGCCCTGGCCGCTGCCCTGGCGGACCTTCCCCGTTCGCCGTTCTCTGCTTGACCCCCTTGTCCGCCTCCTCCTCCCCGGCTCCTGCCAGCTCCCCGGGCATCGTGCTCCATGCGGAGCAGATCCAGGGTCTCCTGCCCCACCGCTATCCCTTCGCTCTGGTGGATCGGGTGATCGCCCACGAGCCTGGCAAGCGCGCGGTGGCGATCAAGAATGTCACCTTCAATGAGCCCCAGTTCCAGGGGCATTTCCCCGGCCGCCCCCTGATGCCCGGGGTGCTGATCGTCGAGGCGATGGCCCAGGTGGGGGGGCTGATCGTCACCCAGATGCCCGATCTGCCCAAGGGGCTCTTCGTGTTTGCCGGGATCGACGGGGTGCGCTTTCGTCGTCCCGTCGTACCCGGGGATCAGCTGCTGATCAGCTGCGAACTGCTGAGCCTCAAGCGCAAGCGTTTCGGCAAGGTGGCGGCCGAGGCCACGGTGGATGGGGAGCTGGCCTGCTCCGGCGAACTGATGTTTTCGCTGGTGGACTGATGGCCACCATGATCCATCCCACTGCGGTGGTCGATCCGCGGGCCGAACTGGCGGAGGGCGTGGAGGTCGGGCCCTACGCGGTGATCGGTCCGCAGGTGCGGGTCGGCAGCGGCAGCCGCATCGGCCCCCATGTGGTGATCGACGGACGGGTGAGGATCGGGCGGGACAACCGCATCTTTCCCGGTGCCTGCATCGGACTCGAACCCCAGGATCTCAAGTACACCGGTGATCCCACCGAGGTGGTGATCGGTGATGGCAACACCATCCGCGAATGCGTCACCATCAACCGTGCCACCACCGACCACCAGCAGACCAGGGTGGGTGACGGCAACCTGCTGATGGCCTACAGCCACCTCGGCCACAACTGCGATCTGGGGGATCGGATCGTGATCGCCAACGGTGTCGCCGTGGCCGGCCACGTGGTGATCGGTGACCGGGCGGTGATCGGCGGCGTGCTCGGCATCCACCAGTTCGTTCAGATCGGCACCCTGGCGATGGTGGGGGGCATGAGCCGGATCGAACGGGATGTGCCGCCCTTCTGCCTGGTGGAAGGCCATCCGTCCCGCGTGCGGGCCCTGAACAAGATCGGGCTGCGCCGCAGCGGCCTCATGGACCTCGACGACGGTCGCCAGTCCGAGGATCTCAGGCGGGCCTGGACCCTGCTCTACCGCCGAGGCCTGACCCTGGCCGAGGCCCTCGGCCAGCTCAGGGCCGAGCCCCTGACGGCTGCCGCTGAGACCCTGGTGGCCTTTCTGGAAGGATCCTTGCAGCCCTCGCGCCGGGGTCCGATCCCCGGAGCGCGCTGATGCTGCGCTTGCTGGTCAGCACGGGCGAGGTGTCCGGCGATCTGCAGGGGGCCCTGCTGGTGGAGGCCCTCCATCAGGAGGCCCGCCGGCGCGGGCTCGAACTCCAGGTGGTGGCCCTCGGTGGGGAGCGCATGGAACGGGCGGGAGCGGAACTGCTGGCGAACACCACCCGCATGGGGGCGATCGGCCTGCTGGAGGCGATCCCCTTCGTGCTGCCCACGCTGCGGCTGCAGCGGCGGCTCAGGCGCTGGTTCCGCGGAGCCGCTCCCGACGGTGTGGTGCTGATCGACTACATGGGGCCCAACGTCAATCTGGGGCTGCGACTGAAGCGCAAGTTCCCCGAGGTTCCGGTCACCTACTACATCGCTCCCCAGGAATGGGCCTTCAAGTTCGGGGATGAGGGGCGCACCAATCTGATCCGCTTCACCAACCAGATCCTGGCGATCTTCCAGGAGGAGGCCCGCTACTACGGCTGTCGCGGGGCGAATGTCACCTATGTCGGCCATCCCCTGCTCGACACGGTGGGCGATCCGCCGAGTCGTCGCGAGGCCCGGGCGGAACTCGGCCTGGCCGATGATGCGCCGGTGCTGCTCCTGATGCCCGCCTCCAGACGGCAGGAACTGCGCTACATGCTCCCCCAGATCGTCGCGGCGGCGGCGGAGCTCCAGCGCGCCCAGCCGGATCTGCAGGTGGTGGTGCCCGCCGGACTCTCGGGCTTCGAGGCCCAGATCACCCGTCAGCTGGACAAGGCCGGTGTGCGTGCGCTGGTGATCTCCGCCGTGGACGCCGACAGGCTCAAGCCGGCCCTCTGCGCCGCCGCCGATCTCGCCCTGGCCAAGTCCGGCACCGTGAACCTGGAACTGGCCCTGCGAGGGGTTCCCCAGGTCGTGGTCTACCGGGTCAGTGCGGCCACGGCCTTCGTGGCCCGTCACATCCTCCGCTTCAGCGTGCCGCACATCTCGCCGGTGAATCTGGTGCTGGGGGAACGGCTCGTGCCGGAACTCCTGCAGGCCGACCTCACCCCCGAGGCGATCGTGCGGGAGGCCAAGCCCCTGCTCCAGGCGGGGAGCGCCGCCCACGCCACCATGCTGGAGGGCTACCGCCGGCTGCGCTCGGAGCTGGGGGAGCCCGGCGTCACCCAGCGGGCGGCGGCGGCCATCCTCGACCAGGTGCTGGCCCCCTCATGAGGGCGCCACCCTGCCGGGCGGGGAGCCGCCTGCCGGACAGAGGCCCCCTGCGGGCTTGGGCCGCCACCCTTCGGCACGGCCTGCTCATCCTCGGCCTGATCGCCCTGCTCACGCTGGCACCGTTGTCGGCCGCGGCGGCGCCGCTCCAGGAAGCGGTGTTCGCCGGGGGGTGTTTCTGGTGTCTGGAACACGATCTCGAGGTGCAGTCCGGCGTGGTGGAGGCGATCAGCGGCTACAGCGGCGGACGGTTGGAGCGCCCGACCTACGCCCAGGTGTCGGCTGGCGGTACCGGCCATCAGGAGGCTGTGCTGGTGCGTTTCGACCCGGCGCAGCTCAGTTACGCCGCCCTGCTGCGCCACTACTGGCGCCAGATCGATCCCCTCGACGCGGGCGGGCAGTTCTGCGACCGGGGAGACTCCTACCGACCGGTGATCTTTCCCCGCGGCTCCGAGCAGGAGCTCCAGGCCCGCCAGAGCCTTGAGTCGGCGGCCTCTGAGCTGGCTGTTCCGGTCTCAGCCCTGAAGGTCGCCATCCAACCCCTGGATCGGTTCTGGCCCGCCGAGGGCTACCACCAGAACTACGCCGAGCGCCAGGCCATCCAGTACACCTACTACCGATGGGCCTGCGGCCGTGACCGCCGTCTGGATGCGGTCTGGGGGCCGCGGGCCCGCTCCGGCGTCCCCTGGACGGCGGGGCCTGCGCCCGGACCATGACCCGATCCTGACCGGCGGGTGGCCCTGCGGCTGGTCAGGGCGGGGGAGATGCGGCGCAGCCCCGGTCCTTCAACGGCGGAACGGCCGTTCGGAACGATTGCGGCAACTGGCGCTGGGGCCTACCCAGATCGGTCCGGGGGCCTTACCGTGATCCCTGCAGCTGAGCAGAGCCCTGTATGTATCTGCTGACCATCCGAGAAGGTCTGCAGACCCGGCACATCGGGCCCTACGGCAGTCCCAAGCAGGCGGCCGACGATCTGGATCGTCTGCTGCCCCTGTGCGGCGACCGCGCCCGCTGGCAGATCCATGCCCTGGAGTCGCCGGCGGATCTCCAGGACCAGCTGGACGGTGGAGACGACCGTCAGAGTCCTGTCGCAGCCTGAGGGAGGTTGCCCCTCCAGCGCGGTGCGATCGTGCCTCCAGCGCTCAAGGCTTCAGCCCTGCGCCTGGCCGGCAGCCCGCACCACCTCTGGCTTCAGGGTTGGCGCGGGTAGCCCCGCAGCAAGCCACTCTCGATCATCAGGCCCACCCCGGCATTGATCAGGATCAGCCCGAAGGTGCCGTACCAGAACCACGGCCCCGGGTTGTTCATCCCCTCCACCCGTCCTGAGGCGGCCAGAACCTGGATGCCCTTGCGGATCACCGCTTCGCCGAACAGGCACAGGCCGGCCGGCAGGAGGAGCACCCCGAGCTGGGCCTTGACGTACCAGCGAATCTTCTTGACGGCCATCGGCTCCAGCCTCGGGTCTCTCGCCCAAACCTAGGTGTCGGCCTTCAGCGGAGCGCCGCCGCAGACCCACTGCACCAGGGTCCTGACGCCGAAGCCCGTGGCGCCCGCCGGATCGACCCCCCGACCCTTGTCGCTCCATACGGTTCCGGCGATGTCCAGGTGGGCCCAGGGCAATCCCTTGGTCACGAAGTCCTGCAGGAACAGGGCGGCGGTGATCGAACCACCCGGCCGGGGACCGGTGTTCTTCAGGTCGGCGTAGCTGCTTTTCAGCCCCTTCTTGTAGGAGGGTCGCAGGGGCATGCGCCAGAGGTCTTCGCCGCCGGACCGTCCGGCATCCACCAGCGCCTGGGCCAGCTGGTCATGGTTGGACCAGAGGCCGGCCATCTCCTCGCCCAGGGCGATCACGCAGGCGCCGGTGAGGGTGGCCAGATCGACAATCGCGTCAGGCTCGAGTCTGCAGGCGTAGACGAGCGCATCCGCCAGGGTGAGCCGACCTTCGGCGTCGGTGTTGTTGATCTCGATCGTCTTGCCGTTGGAGGCCGTGACGATGTCCCCGGGGTGGACGGCACCACCGCTGATCATGTTTTCGCAGCTGGCAACGATCACATGCACTTCCACGCCCGCCGGTCGCAGCTGGCCGATGGCCCGGGCGGCGCCCAGCACGGCGGCGCTGCCCCCCATGTCGTATTTCATCATCTCGATCTGGGACCCGGCCGTCTTGAGGTTGTAGCCCCCGGAGTCGAAGGTGAGGCCCTTGCCCACCAGGGCGACCCTTCGGCTGGCGACGCCCTCGGGCCTGTAGATGAGGTGGATGAACTTGGGGGGCAGATCGGATCCCTGGGCCACCCCCAGGTAGGCACCCATGCCCAGGGCCTCGCAGTCGGCGCGCTCCAGCACCTTGAGATCGAGGCCATGGGCTGCGGCGATCGCCGCGGCCGTGTCCGCCAGGTGCTGGGGGGTGGCCACGTTGGGCGGAGCCGCCACCAGCTGGCGGGCCAGTTCCACTCCGGCACAGGTGGCATCCACCGAGGCCAGGGCGCCGGCCGCGGCGGCGGGCAGGCCGATCAGGCTCACCCGGTCGGGCTGCGGTTTCGGCTGGGGCTCACCCTTGAAGCGCTGGTCGTCGTAGAGGCCCAGGCGCACGGCCTCCGCCATGGCGCGGGCGGCCAGGCCCGCTTCAAGGCCCTCGACCGGCAGGGCCAGACCCAGATGGCTGGCACCGCTGGCGGCCGCGGCCCGTGCGGCTACCGCCGCGGCCTGCTGGACCACGGCCAGATCGCAGTCCGCCGCTCCGCCGAGGCCGACCAGGATGAGCGTCTGGGGCGCCTCGCCCAGCCGCTCGAAGCTGACACACTCCCCCGGCTTGGCCAGGAAGCGGCGGCGCTCCAGGCTGGGCCACAGGCTGGCACCGAGGGCGGACTCCAGGGTCGCTCGGACGGGGTGAACCGGCCCGGCCTCGTCGGCGCTGAACAGGCCGATCGCCAGACAGTCGCCCGCCCATCCAGCCAGGCAGCTGCTCAGGGAATCAGCGATGCAACGAAACTCCATGGGCCGGCCGATCGAAACGTGATCGTAGCCAGCGTCAGGGGTCGTCTCCGGCGGTGAATGGCGTCGCCCAGCGCTGCCGGGTCTCCTTGTTGAACGGCGGCAGCCAGCGGCGGATCAGCGCCTGCTCGAGGGCCCGGCGGGGCCGGACGGCCTGGGGGGCATCCAGCCAGAAGCGAATGCTCAGCTGGCCGCTGAGCTGGGCCTTCGCCAGGGCTTCGCTGTAGGCCGCCAGGTAGTGCTTGCAGTCGTGCTCCCCTTTCCAGCGCTGGGCTGCCTGGCCGGTTTCGCCCACATAGAGCAGCAGGTCCGCCGCCAGGACCGGGCAGTGATCGGTCACGAAATAGAGGGCCGCCCCCCGTTGCGGCGCCCTGGGCCATCGCCAGAAGGACAGCGACTGGGCCTGCAGGAGCAGGGGATTGAGCTGGGCCCCTGCCTGCTCGGCATCCACCGGCTCCTCCCGCGGGTGGGGCCGCCCCTGGAGGCCCGCGTCGAACAGGCTGGGCTGCAGACTCCCCGATCCGCCACCGGCGAACAGGGGCCCCTGGTGGTCCGCCAGGCGCCGTTGCCAGTCGAGCAGCTGGTGGGCCAGCAGGGGCAGGCTCTCCCCACCCGGAGGGAACTGGGCGAGCCTGGTGCTGGGGAAGAGTTCGCCCTGCCTGGCCATGGCCTACTCCCGGCGGGCGGGGGGAAGCACCGGGCCTGGGGGGCAGGTGCTGAACTGCACCCGGCCGAGCCAGCCCTCCACCATCGGGACCGGCAGCTGCAGGCGCCGCTGGAGGTCCGCCAGATCCTGGAAGGGGCGACGGCCGCGTTCACGCCGCAGGCGATCGGCCTGCGCGGGGGTCAGCCCGAGGTCGGCCAGCTGGGCCGGGCTGGCCTGGTTCAGATCGATCCGCGGGCGGGGCTCCCGGGCCGGAGGCGGTTCGCTGTACCAGCGGAACTCCAGGATGGGCCGCCAGGCTTCGATGCGCTCCGGCGGCCAGTCGAGCGCCCGGTGCAGGTCCTCGGGACCGCTCAGCTGCACGCCGCAGTCCTGCAGCCGCAGCAGCAGATCCACCTGGTCCCTGGTGATGCCCGGCAGGCGCAGCCAGTCGGCCGCCGTGGCGCGGTTCACATCCAGCCGCCAGCCCAGGGCTGCCGCGTGGCGGACCTCCTGGGCATCCTGGAGGCCCAGGGCGGGGTTCTGGCGCAGCTTCAGCGCCAGCAGCTCCCGTTCCACCGTGTCGTCCGGGTCATCCCAGGCTTGCTGGGGGGTGGGATCCCCGGGCTTCGGGAGGGTGCCGTCAGGCCTGCCATCGGCCCTCGGGCCGGATGGCTCCGGGGGAGGCGAAGGGGGGATCTGGCCCGTGGCCACGAGCAGTTGGCGAGCCAGCGGATCCAGCCAGTGGCGGCGGGCCATGGGTGGATGGAAACCAGGACTCAGGGCCGAACCTAGCGAGGCGATCAGGGATCGGGCCATTCGATCAGATCCCAGCACAGCCCCAGCACCGCGGCATGGGTGCGGTCCCGGGCCGGAAGCTTGCGCATCACGTGCCGCAGATGGGTCTTCACCGTGTCGGGGGAGACATGCAGCGCCTGGCCGATGGCACTGTTGCTGTTGCCCCGCGCCACCAGGGTGAGCACGTCGCGCTCCCGTGCGGTGAGGGTCTCGAGCGGCGCACAGTCGCGGTGGACGTTCCGGAAGGCGGGGCGCAGCTGGCGGTCGACGTAGATGCCGCCACCGCTGACCGCATGCAGGGCCGCCAGCGCGGCCCCCTGCCCCAACCGCGATTCCGGCAGCACCCCTTCGCATCCGGCGGCGATGGCGGCCTGGATGCGCTGATGCCGCTGCTCCCGGCTCACCACCAGCAGCGTCTGCAGGCTGGGCCAGCGGGCCTTCAGGTCGATCACGAGGCTGATGCCATCACCCTGCTCGAGCACATCGCTCGCGACCACCAGGGTGGGGCTGAGCCGTTCCACCAGGCCGATCCCCTCGGCGGCGGTGGTTGCGGCCCCGACGACCCGGCTGGAGCTCTGGGCTCCTCCCACAAAGACACTGAGGGCCACCCGGTTGGCGGTGCAGAGCACCAGCCGGGCATCGTGCAGCAGGCCACCGATCTGCCGGCCACGGTCCCGCATGCCATCGAGGAGAGGGGTGTAGTCCACGCCAGGCCAGTGGCCCCAACGCCTCCATGCTGCTGAGCGAAGCCGGGCGTGTCACCGCTCTGTCGGGATTACGCCAATCCGCACTCCCCAGGGCGTGATGGAGTCCTCACAATTGGTGGATCGCAGCACTGTGCCGGTTGGTTGCCGATGGCCTTCTTCGATTCCGAGATCGTCCAGGACGAGGCCAAGCGGCTGTTCCTCGACTACCAGCAGCTGATGGAACTCGGTGGGGAGTACGGGAAGTTCGATCGGGAGGGGAAGAAGCTCTACATCGAGCGGATGGAGGAAATGATGGAGCGCTACCGGGTCTTCATGAAGCGCTTCGAGCTCTCCGAGGATTTCCAGGCCAAGCTCACGGTGGAGCAGCTGCGCACCCAGCTCGGCCAGTTCGGCCTGACCCCCGAGACGATGTTCGATCAGATGCACCGCACCCTGGAGCGGATGAAGGGCCAGCTCGAGGCCCAGCCCTGACGGGCCCCCGCTGCGTACGATCCGCCACTGAGCTGGGTGCCCACGGGAGGAGCTGATGGCAGACGGCGGATGGAATCTGCCCTCCTGGATCGAGCGCGGCGTAGCGGACCTCTTCCCGGCCCCCTCCGGGCCGGGATCGGATGGCCCCGAAGCCACCGATGGATCCCTGGCGCACCGCCTGCGGGAGGCCGAGCAGGCCGGCCGGCCGCTGCGGGTGAAGCTGGGCATCGACCCGACCGGCGCTGACATCCATCTGGGCCACTCGATCCTGTTCCGCAAGCTGCGGGCCTTTCAGGACGCCGGACACACCGCCGTGCTGATCATCGGCGACTTCACCGCCCGCATCGGCGATCCCAGCGGCAAGAGTGCCACGCGGGTTCAGCTGAGCGCCGCCGCGGTGGAGGCCAATGCCGAGACCTACCTGTTGCAGCTGGGTCTGGGCCAGCCGAAGGAGCGCTCCCTGATCGACTTCGAAACCCCGGGTCGCCTCGAGGTGCGCCGCAACAGCGAGTGGCTGGCGGGCCTGGCGCTGCCGGAGGTGATCGGCCTGCTGGCCACGTCCACCGTCGGCCAGATGCTGGCCAAGGAGGATTTCTCCCGCCGCTACGGTTCCGGCACCCCGATCTCGCTGCACGAGTTCCTCTATCCCCTGTTGCAGGGCTACGACTCGGTGGCCATCCAGGCCGATCTGGAGCTGGGGGGCACGGACCAGAAGTTCAATGTGGCGATGGGCCGCGATCTCCAGCGCCACTTCGCGCAGAGGCCCCAGTTCGGCATGCTGCTGCCGATCCTGCCCGGGCTGGATGGCGTGCAGAAGATGAGCAAGAGCCTCGGCAACACCGTGGGCCTCTCGGAGGATCCCCTGTCGATGTATTCCAAGCTCGAGAAGGTCCCGGACCAGGCCGTGGAGGAGTACCTGACCCTGCTCACGGACCTCGATCCGCAAGCCCTGCCGGCCAATCCCCGCGAGCGGCAGAAGGCGATGGCCCTCGACATCACCCGGCAGCGCCATGGTCTGGAAGCTGCCCGGCAGGCCCAGCACGACGCGGCCTCCCTGGTGGCCGGAGCGGCCGGGCAGGGTGCCGCCACCGCGGAGGTGCCCGAGGTCTCCCTCAGCGGCGTGAACTTTCCCGCCAAGGCCTTCTACCTGCTCAGTGCCCTCAACCTCTGTTCCAGCAGCAGTGAAGCGCGCCGCCAGATCCAGGGCGGCGCGGTGAAACTGGATGGTGTGCGGCTTGCCGACCCCAACCAGCAGTTCGCGGTCTCCAGTGAGCTGGCGGGCAAGGTGCTGCAGCTCGGCAAGAAGACCTTCCGCCGCCTGGTGCTCGGCTGAACTCCTGGACCTGCCTAGGGTTCGCCGTAGTGCTGCCCGTGCCGGTGGTCCCGGACTCCATGCTTGCCGAACCCATCCAGGCCCCACCGTCCCCGGCCGACGCCATCATCGTCGCCCTCGATGGCATGGACCCCGAGGCGGCCTGTCGCTTGGCGCGCGCGCTGCCCGAGCTGCGCTGGGTGAAGGTGGGCCTGGAGCTGTTCGTCGCCGCGGGCCCCGGGATCGTGAGCCGCCTGCAGGAGCTCGGTCTGCAGGTGTTCCTGGATCTGAAGTTCCACGACATTCCCGCCACCATGGCGGGAGCCTGCCGCAGTGCCGCCCGGCTGGGCGCCCGGATGATCACGGTGCATGCGGCCGCGGGGGGCCGGGCCCTGGCGGCGGCCCAGGCGGCGGCGGTGGACGCGGCGCAGGAAGCGGATCTGCCCGTGCCCACCCTGCTGGCGGTGACGGTGCTCACCAGCTGGGAGGCCGATTCCTTCGCGGCGGAGCTGGCGATCGGGGAGCCCCTGGAGCACTACGTGCCGCGGCTGGCCGCTCTGGCCGCCGCCGCCGGCATCGCCGGTGCCGTGTGCTCACCCCACGAGGTCAGCTCGCTGCGGGCCGCCCATCCGGCCCCCTTCACGCTCGTCACCCCGGGCATCCGGCCGGCGGGTTCGGCGGCCGGCGACCAGCGCCGGGTGCTCACCCCTGCCCAGGCGATCGCCGCCGGAGCGAGCCATCTGGTGATCGGCCGGCCGATCACGGCCTCACCTGACCCCGCGGCCGCCTTTGCCGCCTGCTGTGCCGAGCTGGCCTGACCGGAGCCATCGCCCATGCCCAGACTCACGCTTCAGGGCGCCGGCCCATCCCTGGCCTTCGTGCCGCCCGCCTACACCCCCTGGCTCCGGCGGGCCATCAGCCTGCTGATTCCGCTGTTGCTGCGCCGCAGAGGCGTGCAGCAGGTCCGCCCGGAGGGGGTGGAGGATCTGGCCCGGCTCTATGCCGCCCAGCAGCAGGGTCGGATCCGGCTGCTGGTGGCTTTCCGGCATCCCAGCACCCGCGATCCCCTGCTGATGGCCTGGCTCCTCTGGCATGCCCTGCCGCGGGCCGCCCGGCGGATCGGACTGGAGCTGCGCCGTCCGGTGCACTGCCAGTTTCTCTACGACCGGGGCATTCCCCTCTGGGCCGGTGCCCTGGTGGGCTGGGTCCTGAGCCATCTGGGGGGCATTGCGATCCAGCGGGGCAAACTCGATCGGCAGGCCCTGCGCGCCGCCCGCGACCTGGCGGTCCACGGGCCCTTCCCCCTGGCGATCGCGCCGGAGGGGGCCACCAACGACCACGGCGAGCTGATCAGTCCCCTCGAACCCGGTCTGGCCCAGATGGCCTTCTGGGCCTGTGAGGACCTGGAGGCCGAGGGCCGCGAGGAACGGGTGATGGTCGTGCCCCTCGGTCTGCGCTATGGCCTGCGGCGGCCCGACTGGACCAGGATCGACCGGTTTCTGGCCCTTTTGGAGGGACGCCTGGGCCTCGAGGCCAAGCCGGCGGCCGCGAGTGACGGTTCAGAGGCGCGCTATGGGCGGTTTCTGGCGGTGGCCGAAGGGCTGCTGATCGCCCTGGAAGGGTTCTATGGGCGGGCCCATGGGCTGGTCCTGGAGCCGACCGGCACGTTTCAGGACCGCCTGACCTCGTTGCGGCATCGGGTCCTGGAGATGGCCGAGCGGCCCTTCGGCCTCCGCTCCCAGGGAAGCCTCCAGGACCGTTGCCGTCGCATCGAGCAGGCCGCCTGGGAGCGGATGTACCGCGCCGATCTGGACGCCCTCTCGCCGGTGGACCGGAGTCTGGCGGACTGGACCGCGGCTGAGGCGGCCCTGGCTCTGGGCCACATGCGGCTGGTCGAACCCTTCGCCGCCATCAGCGGCACCTACGTGGCCGCCAAGCCCAGCCCCGACCGCTATGCCGAGCTGCTTCAGATTCTCTGGCGGGCCGTGGTCTGGATCGAGGGGCGCCCGGAGGACCCGCCGCCGGATCTGGGGCCGCTCCAGGCGCGCATCCGGCTGGGAACGCCGATCGATGTGACGGCCCGCCGGGGGGACTACCGCCGCGACCGGCGTCGGGCCGTCGAGGACCTGACGACAGCCGTCGGCCGCGGCCTGGAGGAGGCCATCGCCGACCCGGCGTGAGCGTCACACCCCCGGGGCCGCCGGCGCTGGGTGGTTTCAGGCGGCCAGATGGCCCTGGCCGACCACCTCGGCGTAGAGGCGTTCGAGGGCGTCGATGTTCCCCTCGAGGGTGTAGCGCTCCAGGACCCGGCCGCGGGCCCGTCGGCCCAGTTCGGCAGTGAGGACCGGCTGATCCCGCAGCACCGGCAGCAGGGTGCGCAGCTGGGTGGTCACCCCCTGGGTGCTGATCACGATGCCGGCGCCACCGTTCAGCACCTCCCCATCGGCCCCGGCGTCGGTGGCGACACAGGCCGTGCCGCTGGCCATGGCCTCCAGCAGGGCGAGGGACAGGCCTTCCACCAGGGACGGCAGCAGGAACACCTCCGCCAGTTGCTGCAGCGCCACCCGCATCGGCAGGCTGGGCTCGTAGCCCCACCACACCACATCCGGCTCGTCGTGGTTGCCCTGGAGGGCAGAACGCAGGGGGCCGTCGCCGACGATCAGCAGCACACAGCCGCTGGGGCGCACCAGCCGCCAGGCCTTCAGCAGGGCCTCCACATTCTTCTCGGTGGCAACACGCCCCATGTACAGGAACACCCGCCGGCCCATGAAACGCCGGCGCAGCTCGCAGAGTTCCGGCGAGGGGTCCTCGGTGGCAGGCCGCCAGGTGCTGGTGTCGACCCCATTGGGGATGACCGCCAGCCGCTCCGGCCCCACACCCAGGCGGATCAGCACCTCAGCCTGCAGCTCGGAGAACACGATGACCCGGTCGAAGCGGGCCAGGGAGGGGGCATAGAGCTGGTAGGTGAGCTGCTGGGTGCCGGCGGTGAGGTTGCGCAGGCTGGCGTCGAAGGCGGGATGAAAGGTGGCGACGAGGGGAAGGCCCAGCTGCTGGCAGAGGTCCGGCAGGCGGAAGTCCAGGGGGGAGAGGGTGAGGCTGGCGTGCACCAGGTCGGGGCGCAGCCGCTCGAGGGATTCCCTCAGCTCCCGTTGCGCTCCCGGTGAGGGAATCGTGTACACCTGGGATTTGACCAGGTAGGGGAGGGAGACTTCCGGTCCCGGGCTGTCCAGATCGGCGATCCCCAGGGCCGGCGGGGCTCCGCCGGCGGGGCTGCTGCTCAGCTCCAGCGGGGGGGAGGCCAGGAGGGGGCCGCCCCTGTCCCGTTGGCGTCCCTCAGCCCCCCGGCGGGTCAGCGGTCGCTCCGGGCCGGGTCGCGTGTCGAAGTGGATGAAGCTGATGCCATGGCCCCGGAGCCGCAGGGCATGGGTCGTGGTGAGGCCGTAGGTGACGTTGCCGCAGAAGGGGGATTTCTTGCCCAGCCAGGCAATGTGGGTCACCCGGGCTCGCTCGTCCGTCCCCACAAACTAACAGCGTCGCCAGGGCCGCTCCACGATGGCCGCCAGCAGGGCGATGGCCGCCAGGGTCCAGAGGACCGGCAGCAGCCCCCAGCGGCTGACGACCGCACCGGCCAGCACCAGCGGCAGGCTGAGCGCGATGTTGATCAGGTTGTTCTGGAGACCGAACACCTTGCCCCGCAGCTCCTCCGGGGTGTCCTCCTGAATCGTGGTCTGGGCGGGGATGGCCAGCAGTGCCGCTCCGACGCCCAGCACCCCGCAGAGCAGCAGGGTGAAGGTGAGACTGCCGCGCAGCTGGCCCAGCAGCAGCAGGCTCCAGCCGATCAGGCCGAGGCCGGCGGAGGCCAGCACACGCCGGTTGAGCCCCTGACCGAGCTGGGCGACGGCGAGCGCGCCGACCGCCAGACCCAGGCCACTCATCGCCAGCAGGGTGCCGAAGCGGGTCGGCCCCAGCCCGCTGACCGCTGAGGCCAGGCTGATCGCGAGCACATAGAGGGCGGCCAGCAGGCTGTAGAGCAGGACGAGCTGGAGCATGGCGCTGGCCACCCGCGGGCGCTCGCGCAGGACGGCGATGCCTTCGCGGATCTCCTCCAAGACCGAGCTGCGACTGGTGGGTCGTGGCTGCTCCCGCGCCTGGATGCGGGCGATCGAAAGGGCGGCGAAGCCGTAGCAGGCCGGCAACAGCAGGAATTCACCCCCCGGGATCCCCAGGGCTCCGAGGCCGGAGCGCAGCAGGCGCAGGATCGGATCACCGAGCGCAAAGCCCACGATCGTGGCGGCCATGCTGGTGGCCTGGTAGAGCGAGTTGGCCGCCAGCAGGTGCTGGGCGGGCATCAGCTGGGGGATCAGGGCCTGCTCGGCCGGGGCGAAGAACTGGGTCAGCACCGATTCGAGGAAGGTCATCCCCACGAGCCCCCAGTAGCCCCAGCTGAGCCCGAACCACTCCGGCCCCTCCAGCAGACAGAGCGGTGCCAGCAGCACCAGGGCAGCCCGCAGTCCGTTCGAGGCCACCATCACGGTGCGCTTCGGCCAGCGGTCGGCCCACACCCCGGCCACGGTCCCCAGCAGCATCGCCGGCAGGGTGTTGGCCACGTAGATCCCGGTGGCCAGCAAGGTGATCATCTGGGCCCGGGTCTCGGGCAGGTTCACCCGGATCGCCGAAGCGGCCTCGGCCAGGGCCGGATTGGCCTCCGGTGTGCCCTGCACCCAGGTCTGGGCGATCAGGAACACCATCAGCACGATGTAGAACTTGTCGGCCAGCTGGGAGAAGATCTGCCCCAGCCAGAGCAGCCGGAAGTCGGGGAGTTCCAGGACGGCCTGAAGGCCGCTCGACGCTCCCGGACCGATGCCACTGCCGTGGGGATTCCCTTGGGGACTGCCGTTCAACCTGGGCCGGGGACGACGGGGGCCGCTCATGATCGCGCAGCCCCGGATTCCAGCCCCAGCCGCAGCAGGCGGAAGGAGCGGGGCCGCCTCGCCAGGTGCTCGCCGCACCAGCACTCGATCAGGTCCAGGAGATGCAGCCAGACAGGCTGCGGTCCCATCAGCTGGCCGTCCTGGCGGCGCGGCAGCGATGGGCGCACCAGGCGCTGCAGCAGGGCCAGCTCAGAGGCATTCAGCACCACGCGGGCACCCGGCACCGCCCCGATGGCGATCCCTTCGCTGGGCAGCACACTGCAGCGCCAGGTCCAGTTCCCCAGGGGTGGATCCAGCCGCTCGCCGCTGCGGCAGCACTGCCCCAGGGGAAGGGCATAGCCCCCCAGGGCGAGCAGGTGAACCGAGCCCTGCACGGCCAGGGCCAGCACCTCCAGGCTCTCGCCCTTGTCCCGGACCACCTCCTCCAGGCGCCCGAGCTGCATCAGCACGTCCGCGAGCATGCCCGGTGCGGGGGACTGGCTGGGAACCAGGGCCAGGCAGAGTTCGGCCAGGGCCTGGGCTGCTGCCAGGGCGTCCAGCCGGCCGGCCAGGCCGCTGTAGTTGCGCAGCACCTTGAGCTGGCGCACCCGCAGCAGGTCGCCCCGGCCGCCCACCTGCAGGCGCAGATGGGCCAGGGGAACCGCGGCCGCCAGGCTGCTGCGGGGCTTGCGGGCGCCGGGAACGGCGAGGCGGACCAGGCCGGCCTGCTCACTCAGGAGGGTGAGCAGGCGATCGCTCTCGCCCAGGGGCCTGCTGCTGAGGGCCAGGCCTTCCAGTGAGGTCTCGGGCACCGGCGGATCAGTCCTTCAGGGCCTGCATCAGGCTCACGCCGCGGCTGGTGCCGAGGCGTGTGGCGCCGGCCTCCACCAGGGCGAACGCCTGCTCCACGGCGGTGATGCCCCCGGAGGCCTTCACCCCCGCCCGGCCCCGGGCCAGGTCCCGCACCCGGCCCACCTGGTCCACCCCCACGGGCGGACCGAAGCCGCTGCCGGTCTTGAGGAAGCGGGCCCCGGCGTCGATGCTGATTTCCACCAGCAGTTCCAGAGCCTCGGGCTCGAGGCGCGCCACCTCCAGGATCACCTTCACCGGCAGGCCCAGTTCGCAGATCCCAGCCAGGTCGTCCAGCACGGTCTGGCCATCCCGGTCGGCCAGGGCCCCGAAGTCAGGCACCACATCCAGTTCGTCCGCACCCGCCGCGGCTGCGGCTTCCGCCTCCGCCCGCTTCACCGCCGCCGGCACGGCCCCGAAGGGAAAGCCCACCACCGCCACCAGTCGGGGAGAAGCGCCGCGACCGCTGCCCGTCACGGGCAGCCGCTGCCGCGCCGTGGCCACCCAGCGGGAGGCCACGCACACCCCGGCGAAGCCGAAGTGGCGGGCCTCATCGCAGCAGCGGTGGATGGCCTCATGGCCCTGGTGGGGATCCAGCAGGGCATGGTCGATCAGAGGAGCCAGTTCCGGAAGGTCGCGGCTCACGCGTCCTTGGGTTGGATCACCCCGAACCCACCGTGGTTGCGGTGGTAGACGACCTGGATCTGGCCAGTCTCGGCGTCGCGGAAGACGAAGAAGTCGTGATCGATCATCTCCAGCTGGTGCAGGGCCTCATCCAGGCTCATCGGCGCCATCTCGAAGTACTTCCGCCGCACCCCACGGCTGGGCAGCTCGGGTTCCTTGCCGTCGGTGAGGCTGCTGCCGGGGGGCGGCAGCGAAGCGGCGCCTGCCTCCTCGTCGCGGGCCGAGCGATGCACCGGGCCCTGGCTCCGCTCGTGGATGCGCTCCTTGTAGCGGTTGAGCTGGCGGGTCAGCTTGCTGGCCACCAGGTCAATGCTGGCGTAGAGATTGTCGCTGCGCTCCTGCGCGCGGATCACCGTTCCGTTGGCGAACATCGTGACCTCGGCGATCTGCTGGGGCACCCGTGGGTTCCGAGCCACCGACAGGTGCACATCAGCTTCTTTCACCATCCCCTCGAAGTGGTTGATGGCGCGGGTGAGTTTGGTTTCGGTGTACTCCCGGATGGCCGGGGTCACCTCAAGATTGCGGCCATGGATCAGCAGTTTCATCAGATGGCAGCCGCCTCCGTTGCTCTGGTGACCCAACGCTAGGAAGGCTTGCCGATGGTCCCCCAGCTCGATGCAATCCTTTTTGAAGCGCACCGACCGGTGCCCTTCGAGGACGCCTGGACGGCGCAGCGGCAGCTGCAGCAGCGCCTGCTGACCAGCCCCGACGGGCCGGAGGCCGTGCTGCTGCTGGAACACGAACCCTGCTACACCCTCGGCCGCGGCGCTTCGGAAGCCTTCCTGCGCTTCGACCCCGCAGCCCCGCCCCTGCCTCTCCACCGCATCGACCGCGGTGGCGAGGTGACCCACCATGCCCCCGGTCAACTGGTGCTCTACCCGGTGCTGAACCTGCAGCGGCACGGCGCCGATCTGCACCTCTACCTGCGCCGGCTGGAGCAGGTGGTGATCGATCTGCTGGCCGGGCTGGACCTGCAGGGCGAACGGGTCGCCGGTCTGACCGGGGTGTGGCTGGACGGCCGCAAGCTGGCCGCCATCGGCGTGGGGGCGCGCCGCTGGATCAGCCAGCACGGGCTGGCTCTGAATGTGGAGATCGATCTGGCGGGTTTCGCCGCCGTGGTGCCCTGCGGCATCGCCGACCGTCCGGTGGGGAGGCTGGTGGACGCCAGCCCGGCCCTGACCACCAACGCCCTGCGCCAACCCCTCCTGGAGACCTTTGCCCGGCACTTCCAGCTGAATCTGCGCCCCCCTTCCGCCCAGGAACGGCTCGAGGGGTGGTAACCGTGGGCAGCCGCTGCGTCACCGCCGTGTCGCCCGTTCGCGCCCCTGGGGCCCCAGTCGCCGAGATCCACTGGAGCGGAACCCCCCAGGACCGGGAGGCCCTGGCCCTCCGCACCGACTGGGGGCACCTCAACGGCATCTGGGCCCTGTGGGGTCATCTGGATCGCCTCTACGCCGAGGCCCCGGCCCTGGAGGCCCCGCACGCCCATCCGCCGGTCAGCCTGAGTTTTCGGGAGCTGCATCAGGGCATCGAACGGCTCGCCGCCGCCTTCGCGGCCCTCGGGGTGCAGCCGGGCGACGTGGTGGCGCTCTTCGCTGAGAACGGCCCTCGCTGGCTCCTGGCTGACCAGGGGCTGATGCGCTGCGGTGCAGCCGATGCGGTGCGGGGCAGCGGGGCACCTGGAGAGGAACTCACCTACATCCTCGAGGATTCCGGCGCCATCGCTCTGGTGGTGGAGTCCGCCGCCCTGCTGGAGAAGCTCGGGCTCGGAGCGGAGCAGCGGGCCCGGCTGCGTTTCGTGGCGGTGCTGGAGGGGGACCCGGGCCCGGATGACTCCGGACTCCCCTGCTTCAGCTGGCAGGCCCTGCTGGAACGGGGCAAGGCGGCCCTCGCGGCCGGTGACGCCGCACCGGCCCCGCCGGCGGATCCGGCCGCCCTGGCCACGATCCTCTACACCTCCGGCACGACCGGCCAGCCCAAGGGCGTTCCGCTCAGCCACGCCAATCTGCTGCACCAGCTGCGCCACCTGGGGGTGGCGGTCACCCCGCACCCCGGGGAACGGGTCGTGAGTGTGCTCCCCATCTGGCATTCCTACGAACGCAGTGCCGAATATTTCCTGCTGGCCTGCGGCTGCCAGCAGACCTACACCACCCTCAAGAAGCTCCGCTCCGATCTGCAGCGGGTCCGTCCCCACTACCTGATCAGCGTGCCGCGGCTGTGGGAAGCCCTGCAGTCGGGCTTCGAGGACGCCCTCGCCGGGATGTCCCCGTCCCGCCAGCGCCTGCTGCGGGTCGCCCTGGGCAACAGCCGGGCCCACGCCCTGGCCCGTCGCCGCGCCCGCGACCTGACCCTCGAGCATGCGTCACGGCCCACACGGATCGCGGCGGCGGCCGAGGCCCTGCTGCGCTGGCCGTTGCACGCCCTGGCCGGCCGGCTGCTGTGGCCCAAGCTGCGCGGCCAGCTCGTGGGCGGACGGCTCCGCACCGCCATCAGCGGTGGTGGTGCCCTGGCGCTCTCCGTCGATGGCTTCTTCGAGGCCATCGGCATCGAGCTGCTGGTGGGGTACGGCCTCACCGAGACCAGCCCGGTGCTCACCTGCCGGCGCCCCTGGGCCAACCGCCGCGGCAGCGCCGGCCAGCCCCTGCCGGGCACCGCCATCCGCATCGCCGATCCCGAGACCCATCAACCCCTGCCTGCCGGCGAGAAGGGCCTGGTGCTGGCCCGGGGCCCCCAGGTGATGGCGGGCTACTGGGGCAAGCCCGAGGCCACGGCGCGGGTGCTCGATGCCGAGGGTTGGTTCGACACCGGTGACCTGGGCCGCCTGCTGGATGACGGCTCCCTGGTGCTCACCGGCCGTGCCAAGGACACGATCGTGCTGAGCAGCGGAGAGAACATCGAGCCCGGTCCCCTGGAGGATGCTCTGGTGGCCAGTCCCCTGGTGGAGCAGGTGATGCTGGTGGGCCAGGATCGCAAGCAGCTCGGTGCCCTGGTGGTGCCGCGGCCGGAAGCCCTGGTGGCCTTCGCCGAACGTGCCGGCCTGGCCTGGTCGGAGCGCGAGCCCCCCCAGCCGGCCCTGCTGCGTGCCCTCACCCGCGCCTGCAACCGGCTGCTGGAGGAGCGCCCGGGTTCCCGGCCCGACGAGCGCCTCGGGGGGGTGGCGATCGTGGAGCCGTTCACCATCGAGAACGGCCTGCTCACCCAGACCCTGAAGCAGCGCCGCGACCGGATCGCGGACCGCGATGCCGCGGCGATCGAGAGCCTCTACGGGACCCCCTGATGGGCCCCGCAGCGGGCCGCTGTCTTCGGGGTGACGGGTGCGGCCAACCGTCGGTTGACCACGGCCGGCCCCCCTGACAGCCTGGGCGCTGCAGCGCATTCCGCATGGCCAACGGCAGCCTTTCGATCAAACGCTCGATCACGGTGCGGGCCGTGGTGACCCCGCGCTGGAAGGAGGATGCCGAACGGGAACTGGGCAATGCCCTGGCCGGCAGTGACGGCCAGCTGGCCCAGCTGGAGCAGGAGGGGCAGCAGCTGATCGACGAGATCCGCCGACAGAGCGCCAATCCACTCGATCCGCGGGTGCAGGACCAGGTGGCTTCGGTGCAGCAGCAGGTGGCCGCCAAGCGCGCCGAGCTGGAGGAGCAGAAGCGCCAGATCCTCGAGCAGCAGCGCCAGGTGCGTGAGCTGGAGATGGAGCAGATCGTCGAGCAGGGGCAGCTCGAGAGCTTCTGCGAGGTGCAGGTGGGTGACAACCTCGTGGAGAAGCTCCAGGCCGCGGTCCTGGTGCGGGATGGGGTGATCGAGGCGATCGAAGGCACGCTCTGAGGCTGCCGGCGAGAAGGGGCCTCGTAAAATCCGCCCACTTGCGCGGCGGACTCCGTTGGCCACCCACGAAATCTTCATGCCCGCCCTCTCCTCCACCATGACGGAGGGCAAGATCGTGGAGTGGCTCAAGCAGCCTGGCGACCGGGTCGAGCGCGGTGAATCGGTGCTCGTGGTGGAGAGCGACAAGGCCGACATGGACGTGGAGGCTTTCCAGGAAGGCTTTCTCGCCGCCGTGCTGATGCCGGCCGGCGGCACCGCTCCCGTCGGCGAGACCATCGGGCTGATCGTGGAGAGCGAGGCGGAGATCGCCGAGGCGGCCGCCAAGGCGCCCACACCGGCGGCCGCTGCCGCACCGGCTGCTTCGACCCCGGCCCCGGCAGCCCCGGCTCCAGCCGTTGCTGCACCTCCGGCTGCGGCGCCTGTCGCCCCCGCCACGCCGGCAGCCCCGGCTCCCGTTGCCGCCCCGGCTGCGGTGGTCGCCCCGGCTGCCGTGGTCGCCCCAGCCTCGACCGCCAGCGGCCGGGTGGTGGCCTCCCCCCGGGCGCGGAAACTCGCCGGCCAGCTGGGCGTGGATCTCGGTGCCCTGCGCGGCAGCGGCCCCCACGGCCGCATCCAGGCTGAGGACGTGCTCGCCGCCACCGGTCAGCCGATCAGCGTGCCGCGGGTGGCCGAGGGCAGTGGTCCGGCCGTCGCTGCGGCCGCGGCCCTCGCCGCTGGCACGGCGGCTCCGGCTCCTTCCCCCGCTGGCCAGGCCTTTGGCCGTCCTGGGGAGGCCGTGAGCTTCAACACCCTCCAGAACGCGGTCAACCGCACCATGCTGGCCAGCCTGGCGGTGCCCTGCTTCCGGGTGGGCTACACGATCACCACCACCAGGCTGGATGCCTTCTACAAGCAGGTGAAGGGCAAGGGCGTCACGATGACGGCCCTGCTGGCCAAGGCTGTGGCCGTCACCCTGGCCCGCCATCCCCAGGTGAATGCCGCCACCAGTGGCGACGGCAGCGCCATGGTCTACCCGGCTGCCGTGAACGTGGCGGTGGCCGTGGCCATGGAGGACGGCGGCCTGATCACGCCGGTGCTGGCCAACGCTGACCGCACCGACATCTATGCCCTGGCCCGCTCCTGGGCCGATCTGGTGGCCCGGGCCCGCAGCAAGCAGCTGCAGCCTGAGGAGTACAGCACCGGTACGTTCACCCTCTCGAATCTGGGCATGTTCGGCGTCGACCGTTTCGACGCGATCCTTCCCCCGGGGACCGGAGCCATCCTGGCCGTTGCGGCGTCGCGGCCCTGCGTGGTGGCCGGCAAGGACGGATCGCTGCGGGTGGCCAACCAGATGCAGGTGAACCTCACCTGCGACCATCGCACGATCTACGGGGCCCATGCCGCCGCCTTCCTCAAGGACCTGGCGCAGCTGATCGAGACCGACCCCGAAAGCCTGGCCCTCTGAGCCGGGCCGCTCCGGCAGCCGGTTCATCCGGCCGTCGGTGCGCTAGTACGGGCCAGCCTGATCCGCCTTTCCGGCCAGCTGCGGGTGCCGAGCGACTGCGACCACTTCCCTTCACCAGCCGATTCACCAGCGGATGCGGCCGATCCCGAGGACCTGAGGCTCTCGAGCTACGCCTTTCCCCTCCCGCCCGAGCGGATCGCCCAGCGGCCCGTGGAGCCACGGCATGCCGCCCGCCTCCTGGTGGTGGACGCCCAGGAGGGGTCGCACCACCGGCAGGTCTGGGACCTGCAGGAGGCGCTGCGGCCCGGGGATCTGCTGGTGGTCAACGACACCCGGGTGCTGCGGGCTCGGCTCCAGGCTCGCCGCCCCTCGGGGGGGGCGGTGGAGCTGCTGGTGATCGAACCGTGGGGGGGTGGGACGACCCCGGGCCAGTGGCTCTGTCTCGCCCGGCCGGGCAAGCGGCTCCACCCTGGCGATGGCCTGGAGGTGGTGGCGGAGGGGCAACCGCCCCTGCCCGTCACGGTGGTGGCGCGGGACCAGGAGACGGGGGGGCGGGTGATCCAGTTCCCGGCCGCGTGCGTGGATGCGGCGGCGCTCGAGCCGCTGCTGCTGCGCTACGGGGCCATCCCCCTGCCCCCCTACATCCACGCGCACGACGCCAGTGACAACGACCGCTACCAGACCCGCTATGCCTCCCGTCCCGGGGCCGTGGCCGCTCCCACGGCCGGGCTGCACCTGAGCGATGAGCTGCTCGCCGCGATCCGCCGCCGCGGCGTCGAGATCGCCACCACCACCCTGCACGTGGGGCTGGGCACCTTCCGGCCAGTGGAGACGGAAGACCTGCGCGACCTCGAACTCCACAGCGAGTGGGTGGAGGTGAGTGAGGCGCTGGTGGCGGCGGTGCAGGCCTGCCGGGCCCGGGGCGGGCGGGTGATCGCCATCGGCACCACCAGCGTGCGCAGCCTGGAGGGGGTGGCGGCGCTCCACGACGGGGAGTTGCGGCCCTTCACAGGGCCGGTGAACCTGGTGATCCAGCCGGGCTTCCGCTTTGCGGTGGTGCAGGGCCTGCTCACCAACTTCCACCTGCCCAGGAGCTCGCTGCTGCTGCTGGTGAGCGCGCTGATCGGGCGGCAGCGGCTGCTGGCGCTCTACGCCGAGGCGATCGAACGGGAGTACCGCTTCTTCTCCTATGGCGATGCGATGTGGATCGCCCCCGAGGCGGTGCTGCCGCAGGCGCGGGATGCCCGAACCTGAGGGCGAGAGCTCCCCGCCCAGGCCCATGAAAAAGCCCCCGCTGCAGCGGGGGCCGGCTGGTCCGAGGGACCAAGCCTTCCAGGAGGCCTTCAGGCGGATTTCAGGCAGCGGCCAGGTTGGCGGCCACGAAGTCCCAGTTCACCAGCTTCTCGAGGTAGGTGGTGATGTAGTCGGGGCGGCGGTTCTGGTAGTCGAGGTAGTAGGCGTGCTCCCACACATCCATGGTGAGCAGGGCCGTCTGGCCATGGGCCAGGGGCAGGTCGGCGTTGCCGGTCTTGGTCACCTTGAGGGTGCCGCCATCGAGCACCAGCCAGGCCCAGCCGCTGCCGAACTGGGTGGCGCCGGCCGTCTTGAACTGCTCCACGAAGGCTTCGAAGCTGCCGAAATCGGCATTGATCTTCTCGGCCAGGGCGCCGTCGGGTTGACCGCCACCGCCGGGCTTCATGCACTGCCAGTAGAAGCTGTGGTTCCACACCTGGGCGGCGTTGTTGAACACACCGGCCTTGGCTGCGTCACCGGCCACCGCGGTGATGGTCTCCTCCAGGCTCTTGCCTTCGAGGTCGGTGCCCTCCACCAGCTTGTTCAGGTTGGTGACGTAGGCGTTGTGGTGCTTGCCGTGATGGAACTCGAGGGTCTGGCGGGAGATATGGGGCTCGAGCGCATCGAGGCCGTAGGGCAGCGCGGGCAGCGTATGGGCCATGGATGTGATTGACGTGCTGAATGATGCCCGCCGGTGTGCCCGACGGATGGGGGGATCCTAACGATCGCTACAGATTCCCTGGTTCGGAGCTCGGTTCGGCGCCTGCCTCAGCGGCCGATCCCGAGCAGCTCCACTTCGAAGATCAGGGTGGCGTTCGGGGGAATCACCCCACCGGCGCCGCGCTCGCCGTAGGCCAGGTCGGGGGGGATCACGAGCTTGCGCTTGCCGCCCACCTGCATGCCGGCGACGCCCTCATCCCATCCCTTGATCACGCGGCCGGCACCCAGGGGGAAGGAGAAGGGGCCACGCCCGTAGCTGCTGTCGAATTCCTTGCCGTTTTCGAGGGTGCCCCGGTAGTTGACCGACACGCTCTGCCCGGCCGTGGCTTCCGGCCCGTCGCCGACCACCAGGTCGGTGATGCGCAGGCCGCTGGCGCTTACCCGCTCCTTGGGGGCGCTCATGTCCCCACCGAGGGCACTGGCCTGGGCGATTTCAGGAGAGGACTCGGGGGCCATGGCGAACAGGGTGGGGTTGGGGTCGTCGGGATCGAGCTCGAAGCTGAAGGCCGCGCTGGCCTCAGCGGCAGAGCGCTGGGCCGCGGCGGCGCTCATGGAGGCCGGCTGGGTGTCGCCGGGCCCGGCAGCCGCGACGATGGTGGGGCTCACCAGCTGGCTGATCAGGGCCAGCAGGAGACAGGCCACGCACACCGTGGATGAGATCAGGATGTCGCGCATGGCGGCCCGGAATGCCGCCTGATTCTGCCTACTCGCCGGGGGCGTCGACGGAACGCTGCCGCTGGGCCTGCTCCAGCCGGTCGATCCGGCCGCGCAGCTCGTCGAGTTCCCGCTGGAGCGGGATGCCCAGGTCCTGGAGCAGCTGGTCGCGGTTGCGCTCGAGCTGCCGTCCGGCCTGTTCCTCCAGCCCTGGGGTCTCGCCACGCAGGGCCTTGAGCACATCCTCCACCAAGGCGGAGGCGTGGCTCGGATCCAGCTTGCCGCTGCGTACCCACTCCTGGCTCACGTAGCGCAGGCGATCGGTCACCAGGGAGGTGGTGCCCAGTCCGCGCAGCAGGAGCTGTTGCAGGGGGTTCGAGGAGTCCATCGGGACGGCGATCCGGCTGTTTCAACCTTGGCGCTTCCTACCCTTTCTGGCCATGGCGGTCGAGGGTCGGTTGGGTCGCTCGTCGGATCGCTCCTCGGATCGCTCCTCGGATCCCACCGATCGGCTCGCGGGCGGCCTGGGGTGGGCCTGGCTCAGGCCAGGCGTCGCCGGACTGGCCGGCGGGTTGGCCCTGCCGCCGCTGGGATGCCCGCCGTTGCTCTGGCTCGCCCTCGCCCTGCTGTGGGCCGCGGCCGCCGGCCCCGCCCCGGCCCGGGCCGGGGCGCTCTGGGGCGGGCTGGCGGTGCTGGTGAGTCACCGCTGGCTGCTGGGTCTCCACCCGCTGGACTGGATCGGCGTGCCGCTGCCGCTCAGCCTGCCGCTCTGCTGGCTGCTCCTGCTCAGCTGCGCCGGGTTGGGGGCTGGGCTGGTGGCCCTGTGGTGCCGGCTGGCCGCCCGCCTGGATGGCCGCAGATTCAGCACCGCGGTGCTGCTGGCCTGCAGCTGGGGGTGCGTGGAGGTGCTGCTGGCCCAGGGCCCGCTGTTCTGGATGGGGCTCGGGGCGTCGGCCCTGCCGCAGGATCCTCCACTGGCGGCCCTGGCCGCCCTGGGGGGGGGCGGTCTGGTGGCTGCGGTGCAGCTGCTGCTGGGTTGGGGGCTCTGGCGGCTGGCCGTCGCCCCGCAGCGCCGCCGCGCTATCGCGGCCTGGGTGCTGGCGGTCGTGCTCCTGCATGCCGGTGGAGCCTGGTGGCTCGCCCGTGGGGTCCTGCCGCAGGGTGCCGGAGAGCGGGTCCTGGTGCTGCAGCCGGGCATCCCCACCCGGGAGAAATTCAGCGGGGCCTCACGGCAGCGCCTCGATCGGCTGCTGGCTCTGGCCCTGCAGCGCGCCCAGGACCTGGAGGCGGATGCGGTGCTGCTGCCGGAGGGAGCCCTCGGTCTCGAGCCCGTGCTGGAGGCCCCGGCGCCCGTGGAGCTGCTCAGCGGTGGCTTCCGCTGGCAGCAGGGTGAAGAGGGACAGGAGCAGCGCAGTGCCCTGCTGCGTTTCCCGGTCGGGGCGACCCAGCCGCAGTCCGCCGTGGACAAGCACCGTCTGGTGCCGCTGGGCGAATGGGTGCCGCTGGCGGGCCTGGTGCGCTGGAGTGGCCTCTCGGCGGTGGGCGGCCTCGAGCCGGGTGCCGCCTCCCGCTTGCTGGCGAGGCCGGCCGGGGCGGTGGGGGTGGCCATCTGTTACGAGCTGTCCGATGGTGCCGCCCTGGCGGCTGCCAGCCGCGACGGCGCGACCTGGCTGTTGGCCACGGCCAACCTCGACCCCTACCCGTTGCTGCTGCAGCGGCAGTTCGAGGCGCTGTCCAGGCTGCGGGCGCTCGAGACGGGCCGCTGGCTGGTCAGTTCGGCCAACACCGGCCCCAGCCTGCTGGTGAGTCCCCGCGGAGCGGTGATCGCCCGGCTGGCGCCCGGGGGTGCCTCCATGGGCCTGTTCCCGCTGGGTCAGAGCAGCGGAGACACCGGCTATGTCCGCTGGGGCGAGGCTCCGCTCTGGCTGGCCATCGTGCTGGCGGGCCTGCTGCGCTGGCGCGGCCGGGGGCCTGGTCGGCCCCCCGGCCTTGCGGGGTTCAACCGACGAACTGAAGAGCCACCTCCACGAGGGTGAAGCCGAGCAGTCCGGCGAGGGCGAGCAGTGAGCCGGATCCGGTCATCAGAAATGTCTCCCTTGGCGGGAGCCTGGGGTCGTTGGACGAGATTCTGACGAAATCCTTAAGGCCGGGGTCGTAGCGACGGTCACCGAGGGGTGAATCGTTACGCCGGCTCCGCCGGAGGCGGGCCTGGATCGTTCACCCCTCGAAGGCCTGGCGCGGTGCGGAGACGCCGGTGGGCTCGCTCCCCTTGAGGTAGGCCAGCATCGTGTCGGCGTCCGAAACCTCGAAGGGGTCGATCGGGCAGTTGTCGCCGAAGTCGGGCTCGAGGAAGATCTTCTCGATCCGGCCGTCGTTCACGAGCATCGAGTAGCGCCAGGAGCGCAGGCCGAAGCCCAGGTTCGACTTGTCCACGAGCATCCCCATCTTGCGGGTGAACTCCCCGTTCCCATCGGGCAGCAGGAAGACGCGGCTCGCTCCCACGTGCTTGCCCCACTGGAACATCACGAAAGCGTCATTGACCGAGAGGCAGATGATCTGGTCGACGCCGAGGGCGCGGAACTCGTCGTAGAGCTCCTCGTAGCGGGGCAGGTGGTTGGAGGAGCAGGTGGGGGTGAAGGCTCCGGGAAGGGAGAACAGCACCACCTTTCTGCCCTTGAAGATCTCGTCGCTGCTGAGGTCCTGCCAGCGGAACGGGTTCGGTCCGGGAACGGATTCATCGCGCACCCGGGTCTTGAAGGTGACGTCGGGGACGCGGTCGATGACGGCCATGGTTGCGGAGTGACGCGAGGGACTGCGATGGGGACACGGCGGTCGGGGCCAGCCGGAGCCGGGCGGGAGCGCGGCCGTGACACTTATCCATAATGACTCCGCTTTGCAATAGGCGCCAATGGGTGAAAGTGCTCATCGCCGTGCCCTGGTGGGGCTCCGGGGTGTCTGCCGGGCGGGTCGCGGAACTCCCCCTCCGGCACGCCCTCTGAACCTCAGCGCAGCTGGCGCCACCAGCGCCACCCCTCCACGTTGATCAGCACGCCGAACACCGTCAGCGCCACCATCAGCACGATCTGGTCGAGCCGGGCATCCGGGATGAGGATGTCGGCCAGGAGGTGGGGGATGTTGGTCACGGTGTACACGACACTGAACCAGAAGTGCACCCTCCGCCAGCGGCGCCAGGGTCGGCCCGGATCCGCCGAGCTGGTCGCGTAGGCGATCAGCACCAGGGCGATCAGGGGCAGCAGGAAGTAGGCGAGCATCGTGCCGAACAGCAGCGGCAACTGGCTCGCGGGAACGTGGCTGTGAATTTCCGCTGACTGGCCGTGAAACAGCGGCATCAGGCCGAGGTCCACGTGGAAGAGCATCGCCAGCAGCCAGGCGAGCCAGAGGACGATCAGGCGAAGGGCATGGTCGATGGGGGCCGACATCACCGCGGGGTGCAGCTCCCTCCAGGTTGGCTTCGGCGCAGGCCCCTGGCTGCGGGGGTTCCATCCCGCCCCCGTCCCAGGTCCCCGCTCCCCGGTCCCAGGCCCCGTACCAAGAGGGGGTGCTGGAGGGCTCAGGGCGCCAGCCGCTCGATGGTCCACCGATCAGCCTCGGGCTGGTCAGTGCCGCGCCGGTAGAGGAAGCGATCGTGCAGACGGTTCTCGCGACCCTGCCAGAACTCGAACGCCTCGGGCACGACCCGGAACCCTCCCCAGGCGGGGGGGAGCGGCACCTCGCCGTGGGCAAAGCGCCGCTGAATGTGATCCCACTGCATCTCGAGGATGCGGCGGGAGCTGATCACCGCACTCTGCTGGGAGACCCAGGCGCCCAGGCGGCTGCCGATCGGGCGGGAGATGAAATAGGCCAGCGACTCGGCCGCGGAGATCCGCTCGGCGAGGCCCTCGATCGCCACCTGTCGCTCCAGCGGATACCAGGGGAACAACAGGCTTACGCCCGGGTGCTCGGCGATCTGGCGGGCCTTGCGGCTGCCGTAGTTGGTGAAGAACACGAAGCCGCGGGCATCGAAAGCCTTCAGCAGCACCGTGCGGGAACTGGGACGCTGGCCGTCACTGGTGGAGAGCACCATCGCGTTGGGTTCGGGCAGTTCCGCCGTCCTGGCCTGCTCAAACCAGGTGCGGAACTGCTCCACCGGATCGCTGGCCAGATCAGCGCGGCGCAGACCCCCACGGCGGTACTCCCGCCGCAGGGCGGCGAGGGGGGAATCGGCGCTGGGGTCCGTCATCGGGAAGGGGGCGCTCGGCGCCAAGCCGTTGTGGTGCCGTTGCCGGCCCGCAGCGGACGCGGTCCGCCAACGTACCTAGCTTGAAACCAAGGCGGTGTCAGCCCCACGGCCTGCCCGACGCCATGATCGCTCTGATGCACCAGCTGCTGCACCACCTGCTGCGCCATGGGGTCCTGGTCGTCAGCCTCGCCCTGTTCCACCTGGTGGGCCCGGTGCCTGCGGAGCTCGGCGTGGACCAGGGCGCCCTGGCGGCATGTTCCTCGCCGGCCCATTGCGCCCGGGTGGACTGGCCGGTGGCCGATCCGGAGCATGCGCTTGCCGCCCTGCTGCCTGCGCTCACGGCGATGCCCCGGGTGGAGGTGGTGGAGCAGGGGCCGGGCTACGTCCATGCCACAGCCACCAGTGCCCTGTTCGGCTTCGTCGATGATCTGGAGTTGTACGCCGACGGGCGGCGCGGGCTGCTGCAGGCTCGCTCCGTGTCGCGTCTGGGGGATTCCGATCTGGGGGTGAATGCCCGGCGACTGGCCCAGCTCCAGCAGCTGCTGGAGGATCAGATGCCCATGCTGGCCACCTGATCCTGAAGGCGTCGTTTGAGATCCCGCAGCCGTGCGCCCAGCGACTGGAGCATCTCCAGGGCGAACATCGGCGTCTCCTGAACGGCGAACAGAAATTCCTGCTGGTTCATCACCACCAGCTGGCCATCGCTCAGCGCCGTGGCCGTGCCGAAGCGACGCTGCTGAGGATCGAGGAAGGCGCCGATGCCGAAGGTCTGGCCGGGGCCCATGGTTTCGCTCATGCCGCCGGCGTTCCATTCGAGCTGCACGGAACCCTCCAGCACCCCGTAGAGGCAGTCGCCGGGGTCTCCGCTGCGGAAGATCACCTGGCCCTTCTGGATCGCCATCACGGGACGGTTGTGGGCGATGGCCTGGATCGTTGCCAGGGCGTTGCTGGACGTGAGATGCATGGACTCCGGAGTGGAGGCTTGGGGCACATGGACCCCAGGGAGAGGGAAGCCCATGCTGATGCCTGGCACCAGCTTGCCAACGGCTGGTTAAGAGACGCCTCAGCACCGCGCTTGCCTGTCAGGGCGTCAGCTCCACTACAACAGGCCACAGCTGGATCGGCGCGTGGCGATGCCACCTGTGAGCCCCTATCAACCCTCCCTGCTGCGGCTGTTGCATGGCGCGATGGTCGTGCTTGTGCCTCTGTGCTGGCTGAGTGGCTTCGTGGTGTACTCCAACCAGGACGGCCGCTGGGGTCGCCTGGCCTGGGTGATCCCCGGTGAGTGGATCGACATCCACGGCACGTTCGGCGTGCTGCTCTGGCCCCTGGCCCTGCTGTTTGCCCTCTATGCCCTCAGCCTGGGACGTTCACGGCTGCGCCAGGCGGCCAATGCTGCCGCCCTGATCGCTCTGGTGCTGGCTGTGGGGAGCGGCAAGCTCATGAACGAAGCATGGTTGCGTTCGGGCCAGCTCGATCACCTCGTGTACGGCGCACACCTCACGGCCTGGCTGTTGATCGCGGCAGTCGTGATCTGGCACCTGACCGCAGTGCTGCGGCGCGGCGGACGGGCGCTGGCCAGCTCCATGCTCCAGCTGCAGGTGCGCGCCAATGACCAACCGCGCCATTGGCCCTCACAGGTGAAGACCTGGTTCCAACGTCGGGCCTGAGGCTGCCGCAGGGGCTCAGGCCGCCAACCTCGATGGGGGCGGCAACCTACGCCGAGCTCCGCACCGCGGCAAGGGCGATGGATGGGGTGGGCTCTGGGTAGATGAACACAACAAAGCCCGGAAGCGTTGGCCCCGGGCCGTTGTTGGCTCAGCCGCGGTACCCGCGAGGACATCGGGGCGCACCTGGGCGTTGGATTGGCGTGGATAAAGGCTGATCGTCAGATCAGATGGTTTTCAGTTGTGGTCGGAGCTGCCGGCGCTGGCACCTGGGGCCAGGTGTCGAGTGGGATGTTCCGTTGGGTCCGGGGCACCTGAGGCAGAGCCGTGAACGGTGCAATGGACGGCGACATGGCGACACGCCAGGAACATCAGAGATCCGTCGAGAGTGTTGGAGCAGGGGCCGGATCGTCAGCGCGCTCCTGTTGGCTGCTCAGGGGGGGTGTCTTCCATCAATGGAGCCTCCGAATCCCGTTGAAACCACCATGGATCCGACCGCCGCAGCCCACAAGGGCTGAGCTGGGATCGACACCGCTCTTCATGGGCGGCAATGGCTGTTCATGAAGGGGCCTTCACGGTGTGGCGTCCCCCGCAGCGTTCTCCCAATGGAAGGGGTGCGGTGTGATGGCGATGGCCTTGGAGTTCTCCATGAGACGGGGCAGTTGGCTTCTCGGGTTCCCGGTCGCTCGTGGGTTGAAGGGTTCTGCTTCAGAGCACCAGGGCCTGATCGGGGTTGAGGGGATTGCTGGCGAGGAGCTGGGGGTTGAGGGTGTCTGGGCTGTTGGAGCCGTTGGGCTGCTGAGACGCCAGCTCAGCCGGGTCCCTCGGTCTTTTGGGGAGAGGGGTGCTGATGGAGGGGGGGCGTGGACAGCCCCGGCGATGGCTGGCACAAGGTCCCCCGCCTGCAAACTGTCGTCACCAAGCGGGTGGTGGCTTTCCTGGAAGCAGCAGGCCCTTATTGCGGGAGTTCGCAGGCTCCTTGAGACAACAGCACAACCAAAAAGAAGCGTTGCGCAGGGAAAGGATTGGCCGCGTTGATTGAGATTCTGGATGGATCGGTATGAGCGCCCACTTCTGAGCCGATTTCCGAATATTTGTGGAGTAGATCAGCCATGTCACAGCTAGGAATGTGACATGGCTCTCAATATGGAGCCAAGGAGACTCGAACTCCTGACCCCCTGCATGCCATGCAGGTGCTCTACCAGCTGAGCTATGGCCCCAAGGTGACGCTGGGCGGGATGAACGCTGGTCGTTCAGCCGGTGGCCCGAAGGCCTTGCCTGGCGCTGGAAGAGCTTACAACGTGGGGGTCCCCCTGGCGGCCTGGCGCCATCACGCCGGCGAAGCGGCTCAGATCTGTCGCCACACCGCCACGAGCTTGCCCTGCACCGTGACCTGGTCCGCAGGGACCACGAGAGGCGGGTAGGCGGGATTGGCGGCTTCCAGCGTCACCATGGCGCCCTTGCGGTGAAAGTGTTTCAGGGTGGTCCCGCTGCCGGGGACCAGGGCGCTCACGATCGTGCCCGGCTTCAGCCGGGAGGGGTCGCTGACCGGCTCCAGCAGCACCACATCGCCATCGGCGATGTGGGCATCGACCATCGAATCCCCATTCACGGTGAGCGCGAACAGCCCACGGGTCTCGAGCACTGGGGCGATGTCCAGACGCTCCTCAAGGTCGTCGAAGGTCTCCACCAGGCCGCCGGCGGCGACGGCTCCCAGCAGCGGAATGGAGGGTGCCACGGCCTCGGCGGCGGCACCGAGGAGCTGCAGGGTGCGGGCCTGCCCCTCCTGCCAGGTGAGCCAGCCCTTCTGCTGCAGGTGGCGCAAGCGGCTCTGGATGGGTGCGGGTGAACGCAGACCCATCGCTTCCATCATCTGGCGGATCGAGGGGCTGTGGCGGTGGGTGCCGATGTAGTCGGCCAGCCAGTCGAAGAGCTCCTGCTGGGCGGAGGTCAGGGGCAACGGCTGGGACTGAGGCTTTGGCACCGGCAGCGGGAGGCAGTGATACAGATGTACCGCCGCCACGGCGCTTTGTCCAGCCCCGGCTCGGTCGCTGGCCGGCGGGATGGGGCGGGGCCTGGTTCCGATGGATCACTGCACGCTTTGGCGCGAACGTGGAGGCGTGGCTTCAACCATGAAGACGTGATTGAGCTGCGATGAAGAGGGGATCAACGGTCCTTCGGTGGATCCTCCCTTAGCTGAATCTTGCGCAACTTTGGGGCGCGGCCTGCATCTCTTGATGCAGGCCCACCAGGCGCGATGCATCAGACCATGCTTCGGGAGCTGCGACTGGCCCATACACTTGAATCACGGATCGGCGGGGCAGGATCAGACCCGCATCAGACGGGCTTTAGATCGGTATCAGACCGGCAGTTTCGCGCTCGAGGTGTGCACCATCCCCTGATCACCCCCCGCTACGGCGAAGCCCTGCAGTGGGCCGTGGAACTGCATGGCGACCAGCTCCGTCCCGGGAAGCGGGTGCCCTATCTGTCGCACGTCATCGCCGTGAGCTCCCTGGTCTGGGAGGACGGTGGCAACGAGGACCAGGCCATCGCCGGTCTGCTGCACGATGCGATCGAGGATGCGGGCCAGAGTCGCGCGTCGATTGCCCATCGCTACGGCGATGCCGTGGCGGACATCGTGCAGCACTGCACCGACCCGGGCAAACACGACACCGATGGCCAGCTCGCCACCTGGTTCCGCTGGAAGACCCGTTACCTCGCCGGCCTCGCTCACAAGCCCGAAGCTTCGCTGCTGGTGACGGCGGCGGACAAGGCCCACAACGCCCAGGATCACCTGCTCGATGCCCGCCGCGATCCAGCCCACTGGCAGCACTGCCGCGCGGGTCTGGAGGCTTCGGCCTGGTACTTCCAGCGCTTGGAGCAGGTGCTGGGGCAGCGTCTGCCGGGCAGCCGTTCGGTGGAACGGCTGGGTCAGGCCGTGGAAGGCCTGATCAAGCTGCCCGACTTGCACGAGGTGCTTCCTTCAGGGACAGATCCCATGGACTGGGCTCTGGCGTATGAACGGCGGCTGAACCAGGCCATCGCCGATCAGGCCCAGTTGCAGCAGGGGGCGGCAGCATCAGGGACCTGAGCGACGCCCGGCTCTGCGGAAGCTGTCTCCTGCCGACTGGCTTGACTCCTGGCAGGCAGGCTGTTGTGGGCCATCGAAACTTGCGACGCCGGGTTTCATCAACACGTTTGCTCAGTGCTTCATCGCAATCCAGGCCGGCAGACAGGTCGCCTCCGAAGGATGGGCCAAGAATGTGCTTGTCATTCACATGGATCAAGAGGGGGCTCGAGAGCGGTTTGTCAGCTCCTGCCAGCTCCTGACTGAGCCGACTTGATCGAAGGGCGCACTGGAATGCCGTCCTTGCTGGCGAGCACCAGGGCCTTGAGCCTTCTGGTGTTGGCCTTGACATAGGCAAAGCCGCCATATTCCGTGGAGCCGGGCTGGCTGGCGACACATCGGAGGATCACGGTGTCGTCTTCCCTGGCCTCCTTGAAACAGTCAGAGGGGCCGGAGTCCGCTCCAGGTCCGCACAGTTGCAGAGGCTTCTCCGGCCAGTCGATGTTGACCATGGTTCCATGGCTGCACCCTGGCGGTGATGCTGCTGGTCCTGTCGCTGGCGGGGTTCGCCACCACCGTGTGGGCCTCGAAGGCGAGCGCAAGCGCCATGAACGTCATACCGTTCTTGGCACAGTTCTGCAGTTCTGCAGTTCTGCAGTTCTGCAGTTCGGCTGTGCGGATCGGGCGGGAGGCTTTGGCGATCGGAATCGTTCCCTGGCAGAAGTCCCGAAGGCCGCCAGTAGTGCCCACCGCGCTGAGGTCAATCTTCAGGTTGCGTCACCCTTGCGTGCCGGCGTAGCGCGCGATGGCTTTCTCGATCACCGGGAAGACCGTGCCCGAGCGGCTGATCCGGATGCTTGCCTTCGGGGGGCTGTGACGAACACCCGGTGGGCCCGCCATCATGACGTTCCATTGCTCGAGCTGCGTCTTGACCCGATCGCTTTGAGAATAAAGATCAGGGAGAGTTCTGGCGGCTCAGCGGCGGCTGTCTCAAGGGTTTGCGGTAGGCCCGCGCATCCGAAAGGGAGAGACATCATGGCAACGGTGTTCACGTTGGATGGCATCAATCAGGAGCTGCTGCTCGGCACCCCTGGGGATGATCTGGTTCAGGACAGCGCGACAAGGCGTGGAGTCTGGAACGGGAGCCGAGGGATCATTCGTCTGCTCAAGGGAAACGACCGCATCCGCAGCCGCTCGTTCATCCAGATTCGCGGGGAGACCGCCCTGGGCCCGGGCCGTGATCTGATCACCGGCCAGACCGTCATGTCCCTGCTGGCCGTGGGCGATCTGAACGGCAAGGTGGACATGGGGCCCGGAGCCGACACGATCGGTCTGAAGGGAGGAAGGCTGATCGTGGGTGAAGACAGCACGTTGGCCCTCGGCGATGGCGATGACCGGATCCTCGCCAGAGACATCAGCCTGATCGGGGGTGTGCTGGATGCCGGCATGGGCAAGGATCGCATCATCTGCGGCGGGATGCTCAGCGCCCAGCTGAGTGCCTTGGACATGGGAGATGGGGATGACGCATTGCGGGTGCGGGGCGGCATGGTGCTGGGTGATGGCAGTGTCACGATGGGCAGAAACAATGACACCGTGAATGTGCTTCAGGGCGGCCTTGATCTGTTCAATTCCTCTGCCAACACGTTGAATCTCGGCCCTGGGGATGATCGTTTCATCGGTTTTGCCGTCATTCCCGATCCCGAGCAGGAAACTGCCCCAGGAGGATTGCTCCGAGGCGGGCGTGGCAACGACACGGTCGTGTTGCCTGAGGGGGTCTACCGGGTGAGCCGCTTCCGCATCAGCACTCCGGAAACCTTTCTCCCCTTGAGGAGTATCGAGGCTCTGGAAGGCATCAACGGCGGCCGTTTCTCCTATGCCCCCGGCATCCTCACCGTCGACAGCAGCGGCATCGCCTCCTTCGCCGCCGCGCTGGTCTGACGCCTGCTGATTCTGCCTTCGCAACCTGCGATCGGGCGCGGGGGGCGCTCCCCGCCTCAGCCGGTGCCCAGCAGCGCCACCAGCAGGGCCTGCTGGGCGTGGAGGCGGTTCTCCGCCTGATCGAAGATGCGGCTGGCGCTGCCCTCCATGGCTCCAGCGCTGATCTCCTTGCCGCGGTAGGCGGGGAGGCAGTGGAGCACGATCGCGCGGCTGTCGGCCTCGGCGATCAGCTCTTCATTGAGGCACCAGCCGGCGAAGGCGGCATCGCGGGAGTCCTTCTCGTCTTCCTGGCCCATCGAGGCCCACACATCCGTGTAGAGGGCATGGGCGCCGCGCACGGCCGCCACCGGTTCGTGGTGCACCTCCACCCCACAGCCCCGTTCTGCCGCGATCGCCTGGGACCGTTCCAGCACACCGGCATCGGGCTCGAAACCCACCGGGCAGCCGATCCGCACGTTCACCCCCAGCAGGGCGCCGCAGAGCATCAGCGAGTGGGCCACGTTGTTGCCATCACCCACGTAGCTGAGGGTGAGGCCGGCCAGGTCGTCCGGTCCCCCACCGAAGGCCTCCTGCAGGGTGAGGTAGTCGGCCAGGGCCTGGCAGGGATGCTCCAGGTCGGTGAGGGCGTTGATCACCGGCACCGTCGCCCAGTGGGCGTAGTCGTCCAGTTCGTCCTGGCCGAACGTGCGGATGGCCAGGGCGTCCACGTAGCGGCTCAGCACCCGGGCGGTGTCGGCCACGGGCTCGCCCCGGCCCACCTGGGTCACCTGGGGGTTCAGGTCGATGGTCTGGCCCCCCAGGCGCGCCATCGCCACCGTGAAGCTCGTGCGGGTACGGGTGGAGGCCTTGCTGAAGATCAGCCCCAGCACCTTGCCGCCCAGATCGAAGCGTTGGTCGCCCTGCTTGAGGCGGGACGCCAGCTCAAGCAGGGCTGCGGTCTGGGCGGAGGTGAGATCCGCGGAAGAGAGAAGGTCGCGGCCGCAGAGGGGGGCCAGCGTGGCGTCGAGAGGGATGGGCTGGCTGGCCATGGGGCCCGTCTCAAAGAACCCTTATCGGAGATCGCCTGCCCCCCAGTCAAGGGGTCATGCCAGGGCCCGGGCTTCCTCCGGCATGACGCTCTCGCCCAGCAGGTCGCGCAGGTTGTCGCCCTCGATCACCTCCTTCTCGAGGATCTGCTGGGCGATGCTCTCGAGCAGGGAGCGGTTGTGGCGGAGGATGGCCAGGGCCCGGTCGTGGGCCCGGTCCACCAGGGAGCGCACTTCCTTGTCGATCGCCTGGGCCGTGGCATCGCTGACGACGCGGCGGGGGTTGCTGGGACCGCCGAGGAAGCGGCTGCCGCCCTGCTTGTCGTAGGCGAGGGGGCCGAGTGTGTCGCTCATCCCGTAGGTGCCCACCATCTGTTCGGCGATGTCGGTGGCCCGCTGCAGGTCGTTGGCGGCGCCGGTGGTGACCTCACCGAAGACGATCTCCTCGGCACTGCGGCCGCCGAGCAGGGTCGCGATCTGGCCCTCGAGGTCCTCCTTGGAGTTCAGGAAGCGCTCCTCGGTGGGGAGCTGGAGGGTGTAACCGAGGGCGCTCATGCCGCGGGGCACGATCGAGATCTTCGCCACCTTGGCGCCCCCGGGCATGAGGTGGCCCACGATGGCGTGGCCCACCTCGTGGTAAGCCACCACCTTTTTCTCATCCGGCTGGAGCACGCGGCTCTTCTTCTCCAGACCGGCCACCACCCGCTCGATCGCTTCATTCAGGTCGCCCTGCTCCACGGTGGTGCGGTAGGCCCGGGCAGCCAGCAGGGCCGCCTCGTTGACCAGATTGGCCAGGTCGGCGCCGGCGAAGCCCGCCGTGGCCTGGGCAATGCGGTCGAGGTCGACCCCATCGGCCAGCTTCACTTTCTTGGCGTAGATGTCGAGAATGGTGCGGCGGCCGGAGAGATCGGGACGGTCGACCAGTACCTG
This sequence comes from Aphanothece stagnina RSMan2012, assembly GCF_046764815.1. Lineage (NCBI taxonomy): Bacteria > Bacillati > Cyanobacteriota > Cyanophyceae > Chroococcales > Aphanothecaceae > Aphanothece > Aphanothece stagnina. The sequence goes on along the minus strand of NZ_JBKOUC010000007.1, from coordinate 41,929 downwards.
CCGGTCGAAGCGGCCGGGCCGCAGCAGGGCGGCATCGAGGGTTTCGGGCTGGTTGGTGGCCGCCAGGACGATCACCGGCTTGTCCTGGGCGCTGAAGCCATCCATTTCGGTGAGCAGCTGGTTGAGGGTCTGCTCCCGCTCGTCGTTGCCGCCCACCACGCCCATCGAACCGGAACGGCTCTTGCCGATGGCATCGAGTTCGTCAATGAAGATGATGCAAGGGGCCTTCTTCTTGGCCTCTTCGAACAGATCACGCACGCGGGCCGCACCGGCGCCCACGAACAGCTCCACGAATTCCGAGCCTGAAATGATGAAGAAGGGCACGCTGGCCTCACCGGCCACAGCCTTGGAGAGCAGGGTCTTGCCGGTGCCGGGAGGCCCGACCAGCAGCACACCCTTGGGGATGCGGGCGCCGATGGCGGCGTAGCGCTCGGGGGTCTTGAGGAAGTCGACGATCTCGGTGAGTTCGGTCTTGGCCTCATCCACACCGGCCACATCGGCGAAGGTGACCCGGGATTCCTCATCCGGCACGTACACCTTGGCCTTGCTCTTGGTGAAGCTCAGGGCTCCCTGGGCGCCGCCCATGCCGCTGCGGCGGGCGAAGAACTGGAGCACCAGGATGAAGATCAGGGGCGGCACCACCCAGCTCAGCAGCGTGGTGAAGAAGTTCGGTTTCTGGGGCGGCGCTGCGGCGAACTCCACGCCGTGCTGTTCGAGCCGCTGGGGCAGCTCCATGTCGAAGATCGGTGTGGTGGCCAGCACCGTGGGAGCCCCTTCCGCCGGGGGCTCCTTGAGTTCGTAGCGGATCTGCTCCTGGGTGATGTAGGCGCGCTTGACGCCGTCATCGTTCACCTGATCAATGAACAGGGAGTAGGGCACCCGGGGCACCTGGGCATTGCCGTTGGGCAGGAAGTTGCTGAACAGGAGCAGCACGCCGACGCCGATCAGGATCAGGTTGATCAGGCCGAAGCGCCGCGTGGGCCGGTTGTCGTCCTGGCGGATCGGCATGGGGCGGCAGCCAAAGGTGGTCCCAAACTAGGTCTGGCCAGATCGGCGCCGTTTCCGCCCGGGGGTGGGAGAACCGATCCTCACCGGCAGACTGGGCCCATGTGCGGCCGCTATTCCCTCACCAGTCCGCTCGATCGCCTGCTGCCCCGCCTGGACGGGCCCCTGCCCGCAGGACTGCTCCAGCATTACGCCCCCCGGCCCCTGATCCGCCCGGGCGAGCCGGTGCTTCTGCTGCGCCGGGAGCACGGCCGCAGCCACGCCGATCTGGCCCTCTGGGGGCTGCTGCCCGCCTGGGTCAAGGACCCTGCCGGCCACGCCCGACCGATCAACGCCCGCGCCGAGACCGTGGCGCAGAAGGCCAGTTTCCGGGGACCGTGGCGCCATCACCGCTGCCTGATCCCCGCCGATGCCTTCTATGAGAAGGGGCACCACATCCGCCGCTGTGATGGGGCTCCGTTCTGGCTGGCGGGGCTGTGGGAGCGGTGGATCGGCGCCGACGGCACGGAGCTCGACACCTGCTGCGTGCTCACCACCGCCGCCAACCGGTTGATCGCCCCGCTCCATGACCGCATGCCCGTGCTGATCCCGGATGGGTTGGAGGATCCCTGGCTCTCGCCCTGCGATGGCCCGGCACTGCGGGCCCTGGAGCCACTCCTGCAGCCGTGGGATGACCAGGGCTGGCTGGTCGAGCCCGTGTCGAAGCCGCCGGCCGCGCCCCCGCCACCGTCAGACCAACCGTTAGACCAGAAGCAGATGGAGCTGCGCTGGTGAGCCTCGAGCAACTGGATGCCTTTCTGGCTGAGGCCCGCCAGCGTCAACCCCTGGCCGCCAGGCTGGCTGAACCGCTGGAACTGGTGGACTTCCTCGACCTCGCCCGGGGCGCCGGCTATGCCGTCGAGGAGGCCGATGTGATCGCCGCCCAGCAGCGCCAGGAATCCCGGCTCAGCGACGCGGAGCTGCAGCGTCGGGCCGGACAGGAGGCCAGGCGGCTGCGCCACTTCATCAACGCCTGAGGGGCCGCGGGCATCCCATGGTCGATCCAGTGCCAGGCCGCCAGGACGCCCCCGGGCCAGCCCGGCACCCCCTGGAGCGCGTGGCCGACTACCCCCGTCCTCCCGCCCTGGTGGCTTTCGATCGGCCCGTGCGCGTCGAAGCACTCGGGCAGCTGCTGGCCCTCTCCGACCGCTCCCTCTGGGTGAAGGAAACCTTCCATCCCCCCACGGTCTACCTGCCTCCGGACGCCCTGCGCCAGGAGCTGCTCAGCCCCGCCGCCGGCCATTCCTACTGCGAGTGGAAGGGTGTCGCCAGCTACTGGGATGTGGTGGTGGCGCCCGGTGGTGGCGAGGAGCGCCGGCTGCGCCGGGCACTCTGGAGCTATCCCCACCCCAGCCCCGCCTATGCCCCCCTGGCCGGCTGGTTCTCGCTCTATCCGGGCCTGATGGACGGCTGCTGGGTGGATGGCGTGGCGGTGGTGCCCCAGCCCGGGGGCTTCTATGGCGGCTGGATCCTGCCCTGGCACCAGGGTCCGTTCAAGGGCGATCCGGCGCACCCGGAGCTGGTCTGAGCGTGGGGCTGGCAAGCGGTCGGGCTCCCGCTCAGTTCTGGGGTGCCTTCAGCTGCCAGAGCAGGTCTGGCCCGAGGCCGCGGGGCGGGGTTGCCTGCCAGGCGGGCACCTGCTCCATGCTGGTGAAGCCGAGATCCCCCAGGGGGGTGCGGGCCGGGGTGCCGCCCATCAGTTTCGGCGCGATCACGGCGGCCACCTGCTGCACGCATCCCTGGGCGAGGGCCGCGGCGGCCAGGTCGGGGCCGCATTCCCACAGCACCTGGTTGCAGCCCCGCGCCGCGAGCCGCTCCAGCAGCGCCAGGGGTTCGCAGGTCTCGAGCACCAGCCGCTCCACGCCGCGCTGATCCAGCTGGAAGCGGCGCCGGGCCGGCGCGCCGAAGCCATGGGCCACCAGCGTGGGGGCGGTGGCGCTCTGCCAGAGCCTGGCATCGGCGGGAAGGTCGAGGCTGCGGCTGAGCACCACCCGCAGCGGTTCGGGATCCCGCCGGCCGCGGGAGGTGAGCAGGGGATCGTCCGCACGGAGGGTCCCACCGCCGACGATCACCGCATCGCAGCTGGCCCGCAGGCCATGCACCCAGTCCCGGGCCTGCTGGCCGCTGATCCACTGGCTGGCGCCGTTCCCGAGGGCGGTGCGTCCATCGGCCCCCATCGCCCATTTGAGGATCCCCAGCGGTCGGCCGTGGCGAATCCGGTGCACAAAGGCCCGGTTGAGCTCCTGGGCCTCAGCCGTGGCGACGCCCTCGATCACCTCCAGACCGGCCTGCCGCAGCCGCGCGAGGCCCCCCCCGCCCACCAGGGGGTTCGGGTCGCCCATCGCCACCACCACCCGGCTGATGCCCGCGTCGATGAGGGCCTCGGTGCAGGGTGGGGTCCGGCCGTGGTGGCAGCAGGGCTCCAGGGTCACCACCGCGGTCCCCCCCCGGGCCCGCTGGCCGGCCTGGGCCAGGGCCCCCACCTCCGCATGGGCGGTACCGGCCCTGGCGTGGAAGCCTTCGCCCACGAGCCGGCCCTCCGCATCCAGCACCACACAGCCCACCAGCGGGTTGGGGCTGGTGCGGCCGCAGCCCAGCGCCGCCAGCTGCAGGGCCCGTTCCATCCAGGGGCGCCAGAGGGCCGTGGCCCCGCCGCTGACCCCGCCGGTGAGCCTGCCGGGAGGCGCGCTCATGCCGGAGCGCTCGGCAGGCTGCGCCACTCGGCGACCACGAAGGGCGGCACGGGCAGCTCCACGAAGACCCCCGGCAGCTGCAGCCGCAGCGGACGGTCCTGCCGTAGCTCGGCCAGCAGGGGGGAGAGGTCGAACTCGGCGGCCGCGGCTCGGCCATCGGCCGCCAGACGGGGATTGGCCAGGGTGAGGTCGGGGAGCTCCCAGCGGCTGCGGCCGCTGCGCACGATCAGCGCCGTGGGGTGGTCCAGCCGCACCTTGCCGGGGTAGCCCACCACCCGCAGCCGCAGGGGGCCTCCGGCACGCCCCTCGCGGTAGGCGACCAGCTGCCAGCTCTGATAGTCGAGGTCGCGGAGGCTCTCCAGGCTGCGCACCACCGGCGTGCCGTTCTCATCCGGATGGCTGTGCAGCTGGGCCAGGGCCGGCGGGGCCGTGATCAGGCCGATCAGCAGGGCCACCACCACGCCCAGGGCCAGCCGCTCCAGCCAGGGGGTGGTGGTGGGAGGGCCCATCACGCCAGGGCCTCCCGGTCGGCCCCCGGGATCGGCTGCCAGCCGGTGTGGGTGGCCCAGAGGGCCCAGATCGCCATGGCCCGCAGGTAGTGACAGGCCCGGAAGGTGTTCACCGCCGTGATCGCTTCCGGGGTGCGGAACTGCAGGCCACCGTCGTACACCTGCCGCACCACGGCTCCGGTGATCGCCAGGGCGGTGTCGCGCTCGCCCATCAGGCGGTAGTAGGCCGCCAGGCCGAAGTTGATCCCGGTCCAGACCTCCAGGGGATGGGTGCCGTCGGGATCGAGGGGGGTGCCGTCGCGGCGCAGGCCGTTCGCCACGCCCAGGCGTCCCCCCTGGAAGCCCTCGAAGCAGGCCTCCTTCACCGCCTGCAGGGCACTGCGGGCGCGCTCCTCGGCGACCACGGCGGGCAGGCCGAGCAGCCGGGCATAGAAATCGCCGCAGAGCTGGTCGGCCATCACCACCGGTGTGCCGCTCTCGGCATCGATCCTGTAGAACTCGCCATTCCAGAGCAGCCGGTCGAAGTTGCCGCGCGACTGCTCCAGCCAGGTGCCGAATTCCCGCTGCTCGGCCGAGGTGTCCAGCCCCATGGCGAGCTGGAGCTGCTGGGCCATGGCCAGGGCCGCCTCCAGGGCGGCGATCCAGAGGGCGCCGCAGTAGGCGCTCACCCCCTGCAGCGGCCAGTCGTCGAAGGTCTGGTCGGGGGCGCCGCCGTTGTCGGGCAGGCCGTCAGCGTTGGCATCGAAGGTCTTGAGGTACCGGAGGGCCGTGACTGCGGCCGGCCAGCAGTCGGCCAGGAAGCGCAGGTCCTCGCCGGTGGGGGCGAGCCGGAAGGTGCGCCACACCTGCAGCACGAAGTCGCTGGCCAGGTCCTTCCAGAGGTTGCAGTCCTGGTAGGCGGTGTAGTTGGTGGCATCCCAGGGGCGCTCGTTGGGGGCGCCCAGGTCGTGGGGGGTGGCCCCGGCCACCTTGCGGGGCGCCTCCACCCGGCCCCGGCCCTGGGTGAAGTACCAGCCGATCGGCCGCGGGGTGGGGTCGGCGGCGGGAATGGCCCGGGCGAAGCTGCGCAGCACCGCCTTGTCGAGCTCGGGCCAGAGCTGCAGCAGGGCGAAGGAGCCGTAGAGCCGCACATCGAGGCTCTCGTACCAGGCGTAATCGAGGCACTCCAGCACTCCGAAGCGCCCCAACGGATCCTCCGGCGAGGCCGCGGTCCAGAGGGTGCCGCCGGAGGCCAGGTCGTAGAGCTCGTTGAACAGGGCCATCCGCAGCGGTTCGGGGAGGTCCGTGCGCTCCAGCACGGGCTGCTGCCAGGCCTCGACCTGCTCGAGCCAGTCCGGCCAGTCGCTGAGGGCCTCCGCCGCGATGGCGGCGGCCTGGCCGCCATCGCTCCCGAACCGGTCGGTGTAGCGGCGCAGGGTCCGGCTGCCGGTCGCGAAGGCCGTCACCGGCAGGTCCCAGCTGATCACCACTGGGATCTCGATCGACTCGCCGGGCTGCAGCTGCAGCTGCACGGCCAGGGCGGCGCTGGCGGGGTCGTCGTTGCCGCTGTGGCGGTCGTTGTTGCTGTCGGGGATCGAGCCGTCGCGGGCGAACGGCTCCCACAGTTCGGCCCCGTCACCGGCGGGGTTCCAGCGGCTGCAGCGATGGATGCGCAGGCCGGGGTGGCGCTCCTCCAGCCCTGCATCGGTGGCGATGCACCACTGCCCCTGGCCCTCGGCCAGGGGCTCGGAGCGCTGGCCGTCGAGCAGGACCCCTTTGAGCCGGCCCGCATCCACCCAGCGGTTGCGCTGGCCTTCGGTGCGGCCGATCGCCGGCAGGTAGTTGTGCTCGGGGCTGCCGTCGTCGCGGAAGTGCACCGCCGCGGCCGGATCGGTGTTGGTGAACCAGCCCGTCGTGTTGCGCCAGCTCAGCAGCAGGGAGAGGTCGAGCGGCTCGCGCCCGGGGTTGGTGAGCCTCCAGCGGAACACCGCCACCGGGTAGCTGCTGCGCAGATAGTCGCCCGGCAGGATCGGACTGAAGGCCTCGCAGCCGACCTGGGCTTCGAAGACCCCCGTGTAGGTCGTCCAGCTCAGCGGGTAGCGCGCGGCATAGGTGCCGCTGCTCCGCTCGGGTGTGCTGGCCGGGTACCAGCTCCAGGCGCCCAGGGGCTGGCCGGCTTCCGGTCGGGAGGCGTCGCGCTCAGGCTGAACGGCCAGGGCATGGGCGCGGCTGCCGCTGGCACCGCGTTCGAACAGGGCGAACTGGCAGTCGGGCAGGGTGCCGAACCAGTGTTCCCCGCCATCGAGATGCCACAGGTTGAAGCTGCCGTCCGGCGCACGGCCGACGCAGCCGGCCCCGAATCCGCCCAGGGGCATGCCGTGGTTCGGCCCGTCATCGAGGTTGCTGGCGTAGCGCACCGTGTAGGGCTCCTCCCAGCCCAGGCCGAAGGGGCGGGACCAGCTGGCCGGGGGGGGAGGGCCCTGGCGATCGGAGCCTCGCCCCTGCAGCAGGGTCTTGAGGGCGGAAAGGCCGAGGCGCGCCATGGAGCGGTGGGAAGTGGGGGCCAGCTTGTCAGAGATGGTCGGCGCTTTCCTGATCGATTAGGGCGTCCAGGGTGACGGCGGTGCGCACCAGGGCCTGGTAGTGCTCCACGAGCCGGCGGTTGCGATCCAGCCAGCTGGCCGGGTCGCGCCCGCCGGCGGCGCCACCCACGACCCCGTCGGCGTCGAGCAGTTCCAGGCCGTCCTGCTGCCGGATCAGGGCGAGCACGAGTTCATGGAGGCGCTGGCGGCGATCGCTCACGGCGGCGGCGGGGGGCGCAGCTCAGCATCATGGCTCCAGTGACAGGCACGGCGCTGGCCAGAACCACCGGCTGGATCGATGTGGTGGGCTGCGATGCCGCCGGACCGGCCGGCCTGGGCCCGCTCCAGCGGGCCCTGCTCGAGCAGGCCCGGCTGCTGGCCGCCCCCCGGCGCCTGCTCGATGCCGTGCGCGCTGCCTTCCCCCAGGCGGAGTGCCTGGCCAGCGACAGCCCCGCCGCGCTGATGCCGCGGCTGCAGCAGGCGCTGGCCGCGGCTGAGCCGGCGGTGGTGCTGGCGAGCGGCGATCCCCTCTGGTTCGGTATCGGGCGCCTGCTGGTGCAGGCGCTGGGGGCCGAGGCGCTGCGCTTCCACCCCGCCCCCAGCTCCCTGCAACTGGCCTTCGCGCGGCTCGCCCAGCCCTGGCAGGACGCCAGCTGGATCAGCCTGCACGGTCGGGATCCGGCCCCCCTGGCGGCGGCGCTGCAGCGGCGGCCCACCGCCCTGGCCGTGCTCACCGACCCCGGCCGCGGCGGGGTCGAGGAGGTGCGGCGGGTGCTGGGCGCCTCCGGACTTGCCGGCTGCTATGCCCTCTGGCTCTGTGAGCGCCTCGGCCATCCCCAGGAGCGGGTGGTGCGGCTGGACGCGGCCGAACCCCTGCCGGCCGACCTCGATCCCCTCCACCTGGTGGTGCTGCTGGCCGAGCCCCCCCCGTCCCCACCGCCGGACTCCCTGCCGCTGTTCGGGCTGCCGGATGGGCTCTTCCTGCAGCATCCCGATCGTCCCGGCCTGATGACCAAGCGGGAGGTGCGGATCCAGGTGCTGGCGGATCTCGACCTCCCCGCCAGCGGGGTGCTCTGGGACGTCGGGGCCGGCGTGGGCTCGATCGGCCTGGAGGCCCTGCGGCTGCGGCCCGCTCTGCAGCTGTGGGCCGTGGAGGCACGGGGCGGTTCCGCCGGCCTGATCCGGGCCAACGCCGGGCGGTTGGGGGTGGAGCCCCAGGGCGTGCTGGAGGGGCGGGTGCCGGCCGTGCTGGCGGAGCTGCCGGATCCGGATCGGGTGCTGCTCGGCGGCGGCGGGCGGGAGCGGGCGGCCATCCTGCAGGCCCTCCTGCCCCGGTTGCGCCCCGGGGGGATGGTGGTGATTCCCCTGGCCACCCTGGAAGCCCTGGCGGAGCTGAGGCCCGTGCTGGAGCAGGCCGGTCTGGCGGTGACGGTGGCGCAGCTTCAGAGCTGGCGGGGCGCGCCGCTGGCCGATGGCACGCGACTGGCTCCGATGAACCCGGTGCTGGTGCTCACGGGACGGCTCCCGGCAACCGTTCGATCCGCACCGGAGTGCCCAGGGTGATGCCCTGGGCCGTCGCCTGGCCGGCGGCCAGCTCGATCACCCCATCCACCGGCTCGTCGGGGCCATAGCTGCGGCAGGGAAGATGGGGGCAGGGCTGGGCTGCCGCCTCGATCGCGATCACCCGGCCCCCGGCCACGAACAGCATGTCCAGCGGTTCGGGGGTGCGGTGCATCCAGAAGCGGGTCGGTGTCGGCTGGGCATAGGGAAACCACATGCCCCGCAGCGGCGGCAGCGGTGGACGCAGCTGCAGGCCCAGGGCCTGTTGGCGGGGAGTGGCGGCCACCTCGAGGGCGATGCAGCGGTTGGGCTCCAGGCACCAGCGGGCTTCGATCGCCAGGAACTGGGGAGGCTGCTGGGCCTGGGCGGAGGCCCGGGGCCCCGGGCCGGCGGGGCTGAGGGCCAGGGCCGTCCCCAGGCCGAGGCCCAGAGCCAGGCCCAGAACGGTCCGGGGCCGCCGGGGCGTGGTGGGAGCGCGCATCAGCGGTCCTCCTGCTGGGGAAGCCGTTCGCTCAGGCAGTACCCCTGGCCCCGCACCGTGTGGATCAGGCGCCGCTCCCCCCCCTCCTCCAGCTTCTGGCGCAGATAGCGCACGTAGACCTCGATCACGTTGCTGTTCGTGGCCTGGCGGTCGTCCCACACCTGGCGCAGGATCTGGTCTCGGCTCACCACCGTGCCCCTGCGCTCCAGCAGCAACAGCAGCAGCTGGTATTCCCGGGCGGTGAGCGCCACGGTCCGCTGGCCACGCTTCACCTGGCGGGTGGTGGGATTCACCATCAGATCCGCGATCGTCAGCAGCTGGGTCGGCAGCGGCACGCTGCGGCTGATGCGCAGCTGCAGCCGCAGCCGCATCAGCAGGTCGCTGGGACCGAGGCTGGAGAGCCAGAAGTCATCGGCACCGGCGCTGAGGCAGTGGGATCGGGCCTCCACGGTGTCGTCGCGCACGTCGAGCAGCAGGGGCACCGCGCCGAGTACGCGCCGCAAGGCGGCGATCCGGCCGGCCTGGCAGGCCGAGAGCACCACCAGCTCAGGCTGCTCCGCAGCGCTGGCGCAGAGGGCATAGCCGGAGGCCTTCAGCCTGTCGGCGAGTGCCTCGGCCTCCGGTCCCAGCAGCCATACCCGGTCAGGGTTCATGGGCTCTCCGCCGGGTCATGGCTGCGGTCCCGCTCCGCCTTCGAGACCGTTGCCGGGTTTGGCCACATGGGGCAGCCCCCAGCCCAGCTTGTTGCGCAGCACCTGGAAGAACTCGTGGTCGTTGAGGCGCACGAACCGCACGGGGTGCTCGCTGCGACGGATCAGCACCCGGTCCTCCGGCCAGATGTAACAGCCCGCACTGCCGTCGACGACCATCATCAGCCGCTCCGGTGTGGCGGGGAACACCGTCACCGGTTCGCGATCGTTGAACACCAGCGCCCGGGAGGCCAGGGAGTGGGGGGCGATCGGTGTGAGCTGGAGCACCGGGCAGTCGGGCGTGATCACCGGTCCGCCGGCCGAGAGGGCGTAGGCCGTCGAACCGGTGGGGGTCGAGAGGATCACCCCGTCAGCGGCGATGTCCACCGGAGCGTGGCGACCGATGGCGATCTCGAAGTGGCACATCGAGGTGAGCGGTTCGCGGTGCAGCGCCATCTCGTTGAGACACAGCACTTCCCAGCGTCGCTGCTCGCTGCGCATCACGCTCACCACCAGCAGGGTGCGTTCCTCCACGGTCCACTCCCCCGCCAGCACCCGGGCCAGCACCTGGTCGAGCTGATGGAGGTACGCCTCGGCCAGGAACCCCAGGTGCCCGGTGTTCACCGTGAGGATCGGAACCCCGATCGGGGCGGTCTGCCGCGCGGCCGAGAGCACCGTGCCGTCGCCCCCGAGCACGATCGCCAGCTCCATCTCCTCGCTGAAGCTGGCCGGTACGCAGGCGGCGTAACCCCTGGCGCGCAGGTGCTGGTCCGGGTTGGCGAACCCCACCATGCCGCCGGAACTGCTCACCCGCACCACTTCGCGCCCGCTCGCCACCAGGCGGGCTTCGATCGAATCCGCCGTCGCCAGGGCCAGATCCTTGCCGTCATTCACGATCAGTCCGACGCGGGGCACCGATCGGGTGGCGGGGGGCTGCTCGAGTTTATGGGGGTCCGGTGGTTGCGCCGGAAGGTGGCGCGGGCTGGGGTGGGTCAGCTCAGAACTGTTCGAGGAAGCGCAGGTCGCTGGTGTAGAGCCGGCGGATGTCGTCGATGCCATGGCGGACCATGCAGAAGCGTTCCACCCCCAGGCCGGCGGCGAAGCCGCTCCAGCGCTCGGGATCGAGGCCCATGCCATGGAGCACGGCCGGGTCGACCATGCCGCAGCCCATCACCTCCAGCCAGCGGCCCCGCCACTGCACGTCCACCTCGGCACTGGGTTCGGTGAAGGGGAAGTAGCTGGCGCGGAAGCGCACCGGCAGGTCGCCGAAGAAGCGCTGCAGGAAGGTGGTCACGGTGCCGCGCAGGTGGCTGAAATCGAGCCCCTCGTCGATCGCCAGCACCTCCACCTGGTGAAACACCGGTGAATGGGTGGCATCCACAGCGTCACGCCGGTAGACCCGCCCCGGGGCGATCACCCGCACCGGTGGAGGGTTGTTCTCCAGGTAGCGGATCTGCACCGGGGAGGTGTGGGTGCGCAGCAGGCGACCGTCGGCCAGATAAAAGGTGTCCTGCATGTCCCGGGCCGGGTGGTGCTCCGGGATGTTGAGGGCGGTGAAGTTGTAGTAGTCCGATTCGATCTCAGGCCCTTCCGAGACCCCGTAGCCGAGGCCGGAGAAGATGTCCACGATCTCCTCGATCGTGCTGAGCAGCGGATGGCGGTGGCCCGGCGGCACGTAGCTGCACGGGGCGGTGACATCGAGACTTTCGGCGGCGATCCGCTCCGCCATGGCCGCGGCCTTCACGGCGGCCAGCCGCTCGGCCAGGAGGCTCTGCAGCTGATCCTTGAGCTGGTTGGCCCGCTGGCCGATCAGGGGGCGCTCCGGGCCGCTCAGCTTGCCCATCGCCCCCAGCACGGTGGAGAGGCGGCCCTTCTTGCCGAGCAGCCGAACCCGCAGGTCCTCGAGTTCCGGTGCGGTGGTCGCCGCAGCGATCTCGGCCGAGGCCTGGGCCTCCAGCTGCTCGAGCTGGTCGTTGAGCTGCTGCAGGGACACGGTGGCGGTCACGGCGGTCGCAGGCTCGGGTGGCTAGGGGGAGACTGTACGGAGCAGCGCGAACTCCACCGATGGCCTCCCTGAAGATCCTGATCAGCAACGACGACGGGGTCTTCGCCGGCGGCATCCGCACCCTGGCCAACGCTGCCGTCGCCCGGGGCCATCAGGTGAGCGTGGTGTGTCCGGATCAGGAGCGCTCCGCCACCGGCCATGGGCTCACCCTCCAGACGCCGATCCGGGCGGAGCGGGCCGATGAGCTCTTCGATGACGGCGTCACGGCCTGGGCCTGCAGCGGCACCCCCAGCGACTGCGTCAAGCTGGCCCTGTTCTCCCTGCTCGAGGAGTGGCCCGATCTGGTGCTCTCCGGCATCAACCACGGTCCGAATCTCGGGACCGACGTGCTCTATTCGGGCACGGTGAGCGCTGCGATGGAGGGCACGATCGAGGGGCTGCCCTCCCTGGCGGTGAGCAGTGCGGACTTCCAGTGGCGCCAGTTCGTCCCGGCGGCCGGGATCGCCCTGGACGTGGCGGAGCAGATGCTGGCGGCCGGCTGGCCCAGCGGCATGCTGCTGAACCTCAACGTGCCTCCCCTGCCCGCCGAGAGCATCGGCGCCCTGCGCTGGTGCCGCACCGCCGTGCGCCGCTACACCGACCAGTTCGACCGGCGGGTCGATCCCCGCGGCCGCGCCTACTACTGGCTGGCCGGTGAGGTGGCCAACGACCTCGAGGCGGAGGTGGCCGGTCCGGCGGGCTGGCCCATCGACGTCGCCCACGTCCATGGCGGTGGGGTCTCGCTCACCCCGCTGCAGCCGGAGCTGTTCTGGCGTGGGGCGGCCAGCGATCTGCCGCGACTGGAACTGTCTCAGCCGGTCCTGTAGATCCGCTGCAGCAGCCACAGGCTGATCGCCAGACCGATCAGGTGGGCGAAGAGCACCTGGGTGTTGCCCAGCACCGAAAACATCTCGATCGAGGTGATCGGCAGTCCCACCAGGCGGCCACCGACCCCCGGCGCCTGCTGGATCTGCGCTCCGAAGAAGCCGGGCACCTGCTGGGAGGCCTGCACGAACAGGCTCCCCGCCATGGCCTGGTAACCCACGGCGGCGAGGGTGAGGCCGAGCAGGTCCCCGAGCAGGCCCCGTTTGATCAGACGGGCCGTTTCCCCCCGGCTGGGGCGCACGGGGCCGGCCAGGGCCCTGCCGCAGCGCACCACCAGCCAGCTCTGCCAGATGCACCACAGCAGCAGCAGGAAGGCCAGGGTGGTGAGGGAAATCCCTGGTCCCAGCCCGAGGGCCCGGGAGGAATTGGCGGCCAGCCGCCCACCGATGTTGTTGAAGACGAGCACGCCCACCACCACCACGCCGAGCACGAGCTGGGTCCAGAAGCGCACCCAGCCCATGCGTCGCAGGGCCGCCGAGACGAGCTGCAGATCGAGGCGGTCAGCCATCGCGGCACCGTGAGGGTTGCCCCAAAGGTGCCATGGGAAGATCGGCCAGGCCTGCACCGGCGTTGGGATCTGTCGCGTTGATTCCGCTGCGAACACCCCAGGAGGCCCGGCGCCCCACGGCCATCGCCCTCGGCAGTTTCGACGGTCTCCACCGGGGCCATCGGCGGGTGATCGCGGCTGTGACCGGCGATCAGCGGCCCGCCAGTCTGGTGCCCACGGTGGTGAGTTTCTGGCCCCACCCGCGGGAGGTGCTGCATGGGGAGACCCGGCTGCGGCTGGATCTCCCCTCCGAGAAGCTCGAGCTGCTCGAGCCGCTGGGCATCCGCCAGCTGGTGCTCGTGCCGTTCGACCGCCCGCTGGCTGCCCTCGATCCGGAGACCTTCGTCGATCAGGTGCTGGTCGGCCAGCTGGATGCCCGGGTGATCGCCGTGGGCACCAACTTCCGCTTCGGGGTGGATCGCCGCGGCGACACCGCCACCCTCCAGGCGCTCGGCGCGGTGCGGGGCATCCGGGTGGAGGTGCTGCCCATGCTGTCCGACGGGGGGGAGCGGCTCAGCAGCAGCCGCATCCGGCGGGCCCTGGCCGCCGGGGATCTGGGCGAGGCCCAGCGGCTGCTGGAGCGCCCCTACCGCTTCAGCGGTGAGGTGGTGGCGGGCCGTGGCCTGGGACGGCAGCTGGGGTGGCCCACCGCCAACCTCCAGGTGGATGGGCGCAAGTTCCTGCCCCTGGAGGGCGTCTACGCGGCCCGGGCCCAGCTCGATGGGGTGGGCGACTGGTTGCCGGCCGTGATGAACCTCGGCCTCCAGCCCACCGTCGATCCGGGGGCCCCCTCCGCGGTCGAAGTGCACCTGCTGGACCGGGTGGTGGAGCTGACGGGAAGACGGCTGCGGGTGGAACCCCTGGCCCTGCTGCGCGGGCAGCAACGGTTTGCGGGCCTGGAGGCCCTCAGCCGTCAGATCGGCCTGGATGCCGAGCAGGCACGGGTCCTAGCCGGCCGGGTAGGCATGGGTGAGACCCCAGCCCATGAAGGCGGCGATCCCGCCCAGCAGCAGAATTCCTGAGACCAGCACCAGCATCGGGCTGTCGGCTCCTCCCTGCTCCATCTCCCCTCGGGTCGGGCCGGCCGGCCCACGGATACGGCCCCAACCTAGACAGGTTTCGGCCTAGACAGGCTTCGGTCTAGACAGGCTGCGCTCCGCTCTTCCAGACCTGGCCACGCCCATGGTTGCTCCCGAGGTTCCACCGCCAAGCCCGCAGGCCGAAGCGGCCGTGCAGCGGTTGCTCGACGCCAATCTGGACCGGGCCCGGGAGGGCCTGCGGGTGCTGGAGGACTGGGCGCGCTTCGGCCTCGGGCGGGCCGATCTGGTCGCCCGCACCAAGGACATGCGCCAGCGGCTGGGCCGGCTGCACGGGGCCCCCTACAAGTTTGCCCGCCACACCGCCACCGATCCGGGGGCGGGGATGACCCATCCCGCCCAGGCCGAGCGCCGCGACCCCCCGCAGGTCGTGGCCGCCAACGCGGCCCGGGTGCAGGAGGCCCTGCGGGTGATTGAGGAGTTCGCCCGGGCCCCGGACCCCGCGCTGGCCGCGGAGGCCGCGGCGATCCGCTACGAGCTCTATGACCTGGAGGTGGAGCTGCTGAGGGCAGGGGGAGAGGCCGAGAGCCGGCGCCTGGCCCTGGCGCAGTGTCACCTCTATCTGGTGACCAGTCCGATCCCCGATCTGGAGCGAGTCGTGGGCGCCGCCATCGCCGGCGGGGTGCGGCTGGTCCAGTACCGGGCCAAGGAGGGAAGCCCCGGCGCGGCGGGCCAGCCCATCGATGACCAGGAGCGGCTGCGGCAGGCCCGGGCCCTGCGTGCGCTGTGTGCGCGCCATGGGGCCCTGTTCATCGTCAATGACCGGGTGGATCTGGCCCTGGCCGTGGAGGCCGACGGGGTGCACCTGGGCCAGGGGGACCTGCCCCCTGCCCTGGCCCGGCGGCTGCTGGGTCCGGAGCGCCTGATCGGCCGGAGCACCCATGGCCTCGACCAGCTCCGCCAGGCGGTGCGGGACGGCTGTGACTACGTCGGGGTCGGCCCCGTGCGGGCCACGCCGACCAAGCCAGGCCGCTCCCCCGTGGGCCTGGACTATGTGCGGGCGGCGGCGGCCGAGTGCCCGATCCCCTTCTTTGCGATCGGGGGGATCGGGATGGAGGAGGTTCCGGAGCTGCTCGCCGCCGGAGCCGCCCGGGTGGCGGTGGTGCGGGCGATCACCGCGGCGGTGGATCCGCAGGGGGCCAGCCGCGCTCTGCTCCAGGCCCTCGGGCGCTCGAGCTGACGCTCCGGCTGACGCTCCGCATGCAACCCTGACGGATCCCTGCCGTGCTGGTCATCCGTGGACAGCCCTGATCCCCACCCCGACAAGGACGCCGGCAGCCGGGCAGCGGACGGGACGGCCGGGATCGCGATCCAGCTGAACGGTGAGCCGCGCCGCTGTGGCCGGGGCCTGCGGCTCGAGCAGGTGCTGGAGCAGCTCGGCTATCGCCCCCAGCTGGTGGTGGTGGAATACAACGGCGCGATCCTGCCCCGCCAGCACTGGGCTGAGCAGACGGTGGTGGAATCCGATGTGCTCGAGGTCGTCACCATCGTGGGAGGTGGCTCCTAGATTTTTTTCACTTGCACCGGCGCTTTTGCCGCCCCTTCAACGCCCCAACCCCCCCGTCCTGCCGGATCCGCACGCATCAGGTCTCCGGTCAGATCTCCAGCCTCGCTCCACGCCCTGCCGGCCGGCGCCCCTGCTGCTGCGCCGCACCCTGAGCTGGCTGGCCCTTCCGGCCCTGGTGTTCAGCCTGCTGCTCCTGGCGCCCGATCCCTCCATGGCCGCCAGTGGCGGGCGGATCGGTGGCGGCAGCTTCCGCTCGGCCCCCTCGATGCCCCGCAGCTACGGCGGCGGTGGCTATCGCGGTGGCGGTTATGGAGGTGGCTACGGCGGTGGTGGCATCGGCTTCCCCTTCCTGATTCCGATCTTCGGCTTCGGCGGCGGCGGTCTGTTCGGCTTCCTGATCCTGATGGCCGTGGTGGGCCTGATCGCCAATGCCGTACGGGGCTCGGGCGGCAGTCCGGCGCTGCCTGATGGCGGTGGTTACGTCAGCAGGCCCGATGGTCCCGTGACGATCAGCCAGGTTCAGGTGGGTCTTCTGGCTTCCGCCAGGGACCTCCAGAGCGATCTGCGGGGGCTGGCCGGCCGTGCGGACACCTCCAGCAGCATCGGTCTTCAGACCGTCCTCCAGGAGACCACCTTGGCCCTGCTGCGCCATCCCGATCTCTGGGTCTACGCCAATGCCGAGGTGGGGCAGGTCCCCTTCGCCAGCGCCGAGGCCACCTTCAACCGCCTCTCGATGGCCGAGCGCAGCAAGCTCGACCGCGAGCTCACCACCAACGTGGCCGGTCAGCGCCTCACGGCGGCCCCGGAGGCGGCCGGTGACAGTGACGCCAGCAGCGACTTCATCGCGGTGACCCTGCTGGTCGCCACGCGCCAGAGGCTGGCCCTGAAGGGGGCCGGTACGGCGGAGCAGCTGCGGTCTTCGCTCCAGGCGCTCGGGGGCGTGCCGGCCTCCGATCTGCTGGCGATCGAGGTGATCTGGCAGCCCGACGGGGTCGGCGAGGTGTTCAGCATGGAAGAGCTGCTGACGGCCTACCCCCAGCTGCAGCATCTCTGACGCCACCCGGGGGCCCGGTTTCAGCTGGGGTCCCCGATCTAGCGGCTTCACCGATCTGGAGGGGTGCATCCGAACGGTATCCGGGAGGGCCTTGCACCCTCCCGGGAAGCCCAGCACACTGCGGCTCAATCGCCTCGAGCACCATGGGATCCCGGCCGATCCAGTGGGTCAATGCCGCTGTTCTGCTGCAGGCGATCGAGCGCTATGAGCAGGGCGTTCTCGCCCGGCCGCTTCAGCTCTGGCTCGAGGCTGTGCTGGAGCTGGATCCCAAGGCTCCCGGGGCCAGCGGGGCCCCCAGGCTGCGCCCCGAGAGAATGCGCAGCGAAGCCATCGCAGCCCCGTAGCCGTTGTCCACGTTGACCACGGTCAGGCCTGGGGCGCAGCTGGCCAGCATGCCGTTCAGCGCGGCCAGGCCGCCGGCACTGACGCCATAGCCCACCGACACCGGCACACCGATCACCGGTTGGGGCAGCAGGCCCGCCAGCACCGTGGGCAGGGCGCCTTCCATGCCGGCACAGGCGATCAGCACGTCGGCCTGGCGCAACCCCTCGAGTTGGTCGAGCAAGCGGTGCAGTCCGGCCACGCCCACATCCAGCACCAGCTCCGAGGCGATGCCGTGGCAGGCGAGGGACAGCTGGGCTTCCCGGGCCACCGCCAGATCACTGGTCCCCCCGGCCACGATCCCCACCCGTCCCCGCTCCGGGATGGCCGCCGGCAGCTCGGGGCTGGTGAGGCAGCGGGCCTCGGGATGGTGCTGCACCCCCGGCGTGCCCAGCAGGGCGATCACGGCCTCGGCCTTCTCGGCGGAGATCCGGGTGGCCAGCAGCACCTCGCCTGCCTCCTGCAGCCCCACAGCGATGGCGGCGATCTGTTCCGGGCTCTTGTTCTCCCCCCAGACGGCCTCGACCATCCCCAGCCTGCGGCGGCGCTGCAGATCCAGCCGGTGTTCCGCCGTGGTCATGGCTGCTCCCACACCATTTCGATCAGGCCGGGCGTCATCCACAGGCTGGCCTGGTGAGTCGAGCGGCGGCGTTCGGCCTCCAGGGCCTCCTGCTCCGCCGGACTCCAGACCCCTGCGGCGATCAGCCGGGAGGGGTAGGTGTCCAGAAAGTCGTG
This sequence comes from Aphanothece stagnina RSMan2012, assembly GCF_046764815.1. Classification (NCBI taxonomy): domain Bacteria; kingdom Bacillati; phylum Cyanobacteriota; class Cyanophyceae; order Chroococcales; family Aphanothecaceae; genus Aphanothece; species Aphanothece stagnina. Next base: position 24,142 of record NZ_JBKOUC010000007.1, on the reverse strand, counting down.
CAACCAGCGGGCCTTCGGGTCGTGGCCGGTGCCACAGGCGATCAGGCTGCGGCACTGGCGCAGTCGCAGGCCCCGCCGCTCCAGCAGGGCCGGCAGGCGGGAGGCCACGTCCGGGTCCCCGCCGTGGCTGCGCCAGTGGGCGATGCAGCGGGCCACGAAGCGGGCCAGCTCGGCGCCCTGGGGGTGCAGGGAAAAGGTGTCCCACCGCACGTACTCCTGCAGCACCAGCCGTCCGCCGGGGCGCAGGGCCCGGGCGATCAGGTCGAGCAGGGGATCGAGCCGGGGCAGGAACATCGCCAGCCAGCGGCACCAGATCCCATCCCATGCTCCGCTGGGAATGGCCTGACGCCACCGGTCCGGGGTGGGCTGGGCCAGATCGAGCCGCAGGCTGTCCAGCTGGGAGAGTCCCTGCTGGCGGGCCTGGGCCTGCAGATGGCTGATGAAGGACTCCGACGCATCAACGCCCAGCACCCTGCCGTGGCTGCCGACCAGGTCGGCCAGCTCGAGACTGGCGAACCCTGGGCCGCACCCCAGGTCGAGCAGGTGCTGCCCGCTGGCGAACCCTCCCCGCCGCCAGCCTTCCTGGCAATCCTCCCGCCAGATGGCGTGCTGGCGCCCCAGCCGTTGCACCTCCTCGGGATCGCAGCCGAGCACATAGTCCGTTGGGCTCACGGTCCGGGGGGCTCGCGGTCAGCTCGACCCATCAGGGCAGCCGTGGGTGGGCGGGCTGTCATTGGGGCACCAGTTCGCCTTCGAACACCAGCGGGAACGGGTTGCCCCGCGCCGTGCCCGTGTGTTCCCGGGCGAGGCTCTCGAACGCCTGCTGGATCCTCTGGACCTCCTCGGCCGGAATGCCTTGCCACGAGGCCCGGTCGGCCCAGCGGATCAGCAGGGTGGCCTCCTCGTTGGCGGGATCCCAGAGCACCTGGCGATCGAGGAAGCCGGGTTGTTGGCGCAGCCAGGGCTCCCAGCTGGCCCGTTCGGCCCGCAGCCAGGCCTGCCGCAGCGGGGCGGGCACCTTGAGCCTGAGGATTTCGACCACGGGGCCTTCTGTGCGGTAGGGGGAATCAGGCACTGTGTCGCGATCCAGAACCGTGGCGATGGCGGCCGGCGTGGAATTGGCGGGGGGGGCGGCCAGGCTGGCCGAAGGGTGGCTGCTGAGCAGCAGCAACAGGCCCAGCGACAGCGCCACCAGCCTAGGAAGCCCCGTCCATCGCGGGCGCCGGGGCTGTGGTGGGCCTGGCCGGATCATGGCTTCTGCAGCAGGGCCACGGCATGGCAGGCAATGCCTTCCTCCCGCCCCTCGGGGCCGAGCCGTTCGTTGGTGGTGGCCTTGATGCCCACCTGATCGCTGGCCAGGCCCAGGCGGGTGGCGATGGCGGCCTGCATCGCGGTGATGTGGGGTTTCAGTTTGGGGCGCTCCGCCACCACCACGGCATCGAGGTTGATCACTTCCCAGCCCCGTTCCCGCACCAGGGCCATCACCCGCTCCAGCAGCACCAGGCTGTCGGCCCCTTTCCACTGGGCCTCCTCGGGGGGGAAGTGCTGGCCGATGTCCCCCAGGGCCACTGCCCCCAGCAGGGCGTCCATCAGGGCATGCACCAGCACGTCGGCGTCGCTGTGGCCATCGAGACCGAGCTTGTCCGGGTGGTCGAGCCGCTGTCCCCCCAGGATCAGCGGCCGCCCGGGCACCAGGCGATGGATGTCGTAGCCGTTGCCGATCCGCAGCTGCATGACGCCAGCCTCCCGCTGCGCTCAGTTTCCACCACCACCCCCTGCCGTGGGCTCGGGGAGCACCTGCAGATGGTTGCCATCGCGGCCCATCACGGTCACCGCGGTGCCGGGCGGCAGCCTCTGGCCGGCCTCGAGATTGGTGGCGGCCCAGCTCTGGCCCTGCCAGCGCACCCGCCCCTCCGCATTCCCCTCGAAGCCGCCGATCACCTCGGCCCGCTGGCTGCGGCTGCTGGCGGGGATGGCACGTTCGCGGCTCTGACGCTCCCAGCGGCGCAGGGCGAGCAGACCCGCCAGGCTCAGTGCGGCGAACACCCCCACCTGCACGAGGGGCGGCCAGGGCAGCAGGGCGCAGAGCACGGAGACCAGCAGCGCGGCCACGCCCGCTTCCAGGAGGCCATCGAACTCCGCGCCCAGCCACTCGACCCCCAGCAGCGCCAGTCCCACCAGCAGCCAGATCACGGAGGCCAGGGCCATGCGGAGTGGATGGTGTGCACCATCCATGCTGCTTAGGGTTGGACCGCGCTGCACCCTTTGCACCATGGAACCCGTCCTCGGCCTGCCGGCGCTGGTGGTGATGGCCTTCCTCGGCCTCAACAGCGTCAAGGTCACCAGCGGCGGTCAGTCGCGACTCGTGGAGCGGCTGGGCAAGTACGACCGCCAGCTGCAGCCGGGCCTCTCCTTCGTGCTGCCGGTGGTGGAGAAGGTGGTGAGCCATGAGTCGCTCAAGGAACGGGTGCTCGACATTCCGCCCCAGCAGTGCATCACCCGCGACAACGTCTCGATCGAGGTGGATGCGGTCGTCTACTGGCAACTGTTGGAGCACGCCCGGGCCTACTACGCCGTCGACAACCTGCAGGCGGCGATGGTGAACCTGGTGCTCACCCAGATCCGCGCCGAGATGGGCAAGCTCGACCTCGACCAGACCTTCACCACCCGCCAGGAGGTGAATGAGGCGCTGCTGCGGGAGCTCGACCAGGCCACCGATCCCTGGGGCGTGAAGGTGACCCGGGTGGAAATGCGCGACATCAAGCCCTCCGCCGGGGTGCAGCAGGCGATGGAGCAGCAGATGACCGCCGAACGCGAAAAGCGGGCGGCGATCCTGCGCTCCGAGGGGGTGAAGGAGAGCGAGCTCAATGCCGCCCGGGGGCGGGCCCAGGCCCTGATCCTGCAGGCCGAGGCCGAGGCCCGCCAGCAGACCCTGCAGGCCGAAGCCCGGGCTTCCGCCGCCACCCGTCTGGCCGAAGCCATCGAGGCCAACCCCGCCACCGCAGAGGCCCTGCGGCTTCTGCTGGCCAGTGAGTGGATGGCCATGGGGGAGCAACTGGCCCAGGCGAAGGGCGGCAGCGTGCTCATGGTGGATCCCCAGAGTCCGGCGTCCCTGCTCGCCGCCCTGAAGGGACTGCAGCAGGGTCAGACCTGAGGGGGCGCCGGTGCCGGCGGCAGGGGGACGGTCAGCTGCACGGCGGTGCCGGTGGCACACACCATCAGCATGCCGCCGGCCTGCCCCACCACCTCGTAGTCGAGGCTGAGGCCCACCACTGCATCGGCTCCCATCAGCCGGGCCCGCCTGTCGAGCTCGTCCATGGCGGCATCGCGTGCCTTCTGCAGGGCGTCCTCGTAGGCCCGGGCGCGGCCACCCACCACGTCCCGCACGCTGGCGAGCAGGTCGCGGAAGATGTTGGCGCCCAGGATGGTCTCTCCATGCACCACCCCGAGGTAGCGGAGGATCGGCCGACCTTCGACCGTCGGTGTGGTCGTGATCAGCATGGGCTGCTCGACTCCTCAGTCGAGGACTGACCCGCGGGGTTTCGGGCGGCCTGCCAGCGGGCGTAGAGGTCCGGCCGGCGCTCCGAGGTGCGCGTCTGCTGCTGTTCGGCTCTCCAGCGGGCCACGGCGCCGTGGTCGCCGCTGCGCAGCACCGCCGGCACCTCGAGGCCGCGGAAACTGGCGGGCCGGGTGTAGTGGGGGTGCTCGAGCAGCAGGTTGGAATGGCTCTCGTCCTCCAGGCAGGCCTCGGTTCCCACCGTGCCCGGCAGCAGCCGCACCACGCCGTTGATGATCACCGCCGCGGGCAGCTCGCCGCCCGTGAGCACGAAATCGCCGATCGACACCTCTTCGTCGGCCAGGCTGCGGATCCGCTCGTCAAAGCCCTCGTAGTGGCCGCAGAGCAGCACCAGCTGGTCGCAGCTGCTGGCCCAGCGCCGCAGGTCGGCCTGGCGGAGCGGCTGGCCCTGGGGGCTCATCAGCAGCACCCGCCGCCGCGGCAGCACGGGGATCGCCTCCACGGCGGCGAATACCGGCTCGGGCTTGAGCACCATGCCGGCGCCACCGCCGTAGGGCTCGTCGTCGACCTTGCGGTACCGGTCGCTGGCGTGGTCCCGCGGGTTGTGCAGGTGCAGCGAGGCGATTCCGGCCGCGAAGGCCCGACCGATCACCCCCAGCGCCAGCAGCGGCGCGAAGGCATCGGGGGCCAGGCTGACCACATCGAGACGCATGGCGCTCAGGCCCCGGTCGCGGGCCGGCTGACGCGGCGAATCTCGGAACTGAAGCTGGCCCGGGCGGGGAGGCCGTCCCCCGGGTGTTCCACCGTGCTGCGCAGCCGCAGGTTGGGCTTGGTGAACCAGATGCGCTCGCGAACCTCGCCGCTGCCCTTGCGGATCCGCAGCTCGAGGCTGCCGTCAGGCCAGAGCTCCCAGTGCCCTTCGCCGCCGTGGGCCGCGGAGAAGCGGCCATCAGCGCTGAACTGAAGCTGGCGGGGCACGCCGCCCTTCGGCCCCACGCTCAGGCCCCCGGGATCGCGGCTGGCCTCCAGCGGCTCCAGAAAGGCCACCACCAGCTCCCCCCGCTCGCTGCTGTGCCATTCGTCCCCCTGCTCCCCCGCCGCGGCGGCGTCGAGGGCGAACTGGCTGCGCAGGCTCATCCACTCGCCCGCACAGAACCGCAGGAAGTCACCGATCTCCTGGGGAGGGAAGGGCGGCGGCGCTGCGGTGGGGGTGGCGGTGGCGGTGGCGGGCGTTTCAGTCATGGAGCCATCTTCTCAGCTCCCCTTCCCCACCGCTCGGGTGGCGAGGCTGCGGGGCTAGTCGCCCCGATACCCCAGCTCCGCCAGCCTGGCCGCGCTGCGGCGCCAGCCGGGCACCACCTTCACGAACAGTTCCAGGTAGACCGGGCCGGCGAACACCTTTTCCATCTGGAGGCGCGCGCCCTGGCCGATGGTCCGGAGCATGCGCCCCCCCTTGCCGATCAGGATGCCCTTCTGGCTGGAGCGCTCCACCAGCACCGTGGCCAGCACGGCCGTGCGGGGCCCATCCTCGACGACCCGGTCGATGCTCACGGCCACCGAATGGGGGACTTCCTCGCGGGTGTGGCTGAGCACCTGTTCGCGGATCAGCTCGGCCATCAGCAGCTGCTCCGGCTGGTCGCTGACGGCGTCGGCCGGATAGAGGTGGGGGCCAGGCGGCAGGGCCGCACTCAGGGCCTGCACCAGTTCGGAGGTGCCCGCTCCCGTCAGGGCGCTGACGGGGTGGAGGGGCCAGTCCAGGGGCGGAGGCCCCCCAGGATCCGCGTCCTGGCCGCCACCGGCCAGCAGCTCCCGGTAGCTGGCCGCGAGCTCCTGCCGCCGCTCGGGGCTGACCAGGTCGTGCTTGTTCAGGGCCACATGCACCGGCGCCCTGCAGTGCCGCAGCAGTTCGACGATGAAGCCGTCGCCGCGGCCGGCCGGCTGGCTGCCGTCCACGAGCAGCAGCACCACGTCCACCTCGCCGATGGCGCCCCGGGCGGTCTTCACCAGCCGTTCGCCGAGCAGGTGGTGGGGCTTGTGGATACCCGGGGTGTCGAGCAGTACCAGCTGGGCCTGGGGGGTGGTGAGGATGGCCCGCAGCCGGTTGCGGGTGGTCTGGGCGATCGGGGAGGTGATCGCCACCTTCTGGCCCACCAGCTGGTTGAGCAGGGTGGATTTGCCCACGTTGGGCCGCCCGATCAGGGCCACGAAACCGGAACGGAACGGTTCAACCCCATCCGGCTGCCCCAGCAGTCGCGCTGATTCGGCGGGATCAGGGATCGGCAGCAGCACTCCCTCCTCGGCCTGCGGGGCCGTAGCGCTGGGGGGCTGGTCGGAAGGGTCCATCCCTCCAACAGTGCCAGTCCGCAGGGACCCGTGGTGGCCCTGGTTCCATAACCTCAGGTCTGTTCGCCCTTCCCTGGGTTTCCTCACACCATGACTGCGCCGCCCCTCGAACCCTCCTTCCCGCAGGCGATGGAAATCACCGCCCAGTGGCTGGGACTGTGGGAGAACGGTGAACTGAGCGAGGAGGTGCTGGCCGATCGGATCGGTGAGCTCGTGTCCAGCCGCGACGGGGCCCGCGGCTTCTTCGTGGTGAGCCTGGCCGGGGACTGCCCCCTGATGGACCGCCTGCCCGAGCCGCTGGTCCAGCAGCTGCGGGCCGCGGGCGATGGCGTGGTGGACCTCTCCGCCCGCAACCTGGCCATGAGCACCGCCATGGCGCTCCACCACCGGCGCGCCGGGGATGGGGGTCAGGAGGCCTCCTCCGAACGGGTGGCCAGCCGCTGCACCGAGCTGCTTCGCCTGCTCGAGCCCCAGGCCGTCAAGCAGCGACTCGAAGGCCTGCTCGAAGCCGCCCGCCACGGCAGCGGCGCGGATGTCGCCTTCCTCGAGCGCTGGGGTTACGACGCGGAGCAGCGGGAGGCGATCGCGAGGGCCGTCGTGGCGGTGGCGGAGACCTGAGCCCTCGATATTCCGACCCTGACCATGCAACGCCTGACCAAGAAAAAGCGCCCCGGATGGGGGCGCTGAGGCGGTGGTCGCCGGATGAGAAGGGCCCGCGACGGATCTCAGCCGCCAGGCACATTCAGTCGCGGCGGCCTCCACCCTGGAGGGCAATGATCAGGCGCAGGATGAAGATGAACAGATTGATGTAGGTGAGGTACATCCCCAGGGCACCGGCCAGGTACTGCTCGTCGCTGTAGGTGCGGGGCATCGTGTAGAAGTCCACGAAGGCCGCGCCGATGAACAGCACGGTGCCGAAGCCTGCGATCAGCAACTCGAAACCGTTGCCCCCGAACATGCCGGGCACGAACAGGCTCCCCACGATCTGCACCACCATGGCGATGAGCAGGCCGATGATGCCCAGACCGACCACGGCGCTGAGGGCCTGGCCGACGCTGTCACTCATGCGGCGGCCGGTCACCGAGGCGATCACGAACGTGATGCCGGTGGCCAGCGTGGCGGTGCCGATGGCTCCGACCCCGGCGACGCTGAGCGCGTAGGCCACGATCCCGCTCAGGGTGAAGCCGGTGATCAGGCTGTAGGTGGCGAGCAGGGGCAGGGCCGTGCCGTTGTTGCCCTTCATGGCCACGTTCTGGGCCACGAAGAAGAGGATGAAGTTGCCGATCAGGGCCACCCAGAAGAGGGGCATGAACAGCCCCGGGCTGCTGGCCATCAGGGTCAGGCCTCCGAGCACGCCGCCGGCGGTGAGCACCATGCCGCCCCCCACGTAGGGAAGGGCCCTGTTGACGACATTGGGCCCCACCAGGGCGCTGGATTGCGCCTCGCGGATGGCCTCCTGGAAATTGCTGCTGGCAGGCATGACGCCCCAGAGTTTCGAACTGGAACCATCCTGCCAGTGTCGAGCGGGTGGCGGCAGGGCACCGGGGCTCGCGGCAGGTGCGGATCTCCCTATGAACGGCGGGCCGGCTCCCGCAGGGGCCGGCGGGCATCGCGCTGGGCGTAGGCGTTCACCAGCCGCTGCACCAGCGGGTGACGCACCACATCGGCCGCCGAGAGATGGCAGATCGCCACACCCTCCACCCCATCGAGCACCTGGGCCGCCTCGCTCAGCCCGCTCATCACCCCCGGCGGCAGGTCCAGCTGGGTGGGGTCCCCGGTCACCACCATGCGGGAGTTCTCCCCGAGGCGCGTCAGCACCATGCGCATCTGGGCCGTGGTGGTGTTCTGCGCCTCGTCGAGGATGACGAAGGCATCGGCGAGGGTGCGGCCCCGCATGTAAGCCAGGGGTGCGACTTCGATCACACCCTTCTCGAGCAGGGCCGAGGTGCGTTCCGCCCCCAGCAGCGCGTGCAGCGCGTCATAGAGCGGACGGAGGTAGGGGTCGACCTTCTGCTGGAGGTCCCCGGGCAGGAATCCCAGCCGCTCGCCGGCCTCCACGGCCGGGCGGGTGAGGACGAGCCGCTGGACCTTGCGCTCATTGAGCATGCGCACCGCCAGCACGGTGGCCAGGAAGGTCTTGCCCGTGCCGGCGGGACCCAGGGCGACCGTGAGGTCATGGGATTCCATCGCCTCGACGTAGGCCTTCTGGCGCAGCGTGCGCGGCCGCAGCAGCTGGCCGCTCTGGCTGCGGGCCAGGACCTGCTCCCCCAGGGAGCGGTGCTCGGCGCTGCGGCCGGTGTCCAGGGCCTGCAGGGCGGATTGGACATCGACCTCGCTGATGCCCTGCCCCTCCTGCCAGAGGGGGCGCAGCATCTCGATCAGGGTCTGGGTGCGCTCCAGCTGGTTGGGCCTGGCGTTGATGCAGAGCTCGAGACCACGCAGCACCAGCGAGGCTCCCGTCAGGGCCTCGAGGCGCCGGAGGTTGACCTCCCCCTGCCCCGCCAGAGCGAGGGCTGCGCTGGTGTCGGGCAGGCAGACCGAGGCCTTGGTGGGCTGCTCCAGCCCGCCCATCGGGCCGGGACTCAAGCCTCGGCGGTGGCTGGAGCTTCAGCGGCGGCTTCCGCAGCAGCGGCAGCCTCGGCGGCCTTGGCTTCGGCGGCCTCCTTGGCCGCCTGCTTGGCGGCAGCTTCGCGGGCTGCGGCCTGCTTGGCCTGCCCCACCACCACGGAAGCACGCACGCGCTTCTCGACGAGGCCGCCACGCTCGAGCAGGGTCAGCACCGTGTCGGTGGGCTGGGCACCCTGGGCGAGACGGGCGCGGATGGCCTCGGTGTCGAGCCGGGTCTCCTTGGTGCGCGGGTTGTAGAAGCCGAGCTCCTCGAGCGGGCGCCCGTCCCGGCGGGACGTGCTGTTGGTGGCCACCAGGCGGAAGCTCGCTTCCCGCTTCTTGCCAAACCGCTTCAGGCGGAGCTTGATCATCGTGGCTGTGCCGCTAAGTGTCCAAACAACCAGAGTACCTCTTCGGGTGCCTAGAGCTGGCCGAACCCCTTGCGTTTCTTGGCTGGCCTGGGGGCCTTGCGGGGGCTCCCGGCCCGGTTGCCGGCCGCCCCCATGCCCGGCATGCCGCCCCCCATTCCGGGCATTCCCCCCATCCCCGGGAATCCGCCGCCCATCCCCGGCATCCCCGGCATCCCGCCACCCCGGGTCATCTGCTGCATGAAGCCGCGCATGCGCTGGAAGTCCGCCAGCACCTTGTCCACGTCGGCCGGACTGTGGCCGCTGCCGCCGGCGATGCGCCGCCTCCGGGAGGGTGCCGCGGCCAGCAGATCGGGATCGCGTCGCTCGGCTTCGGTCATCGAGCCGATCATCGCCTCGATCTTCCGGAGCTGCTCTTCGCCCTGTTTGAGCATGCCGTCGTCGATCTTGTTCATGCCCGGGATCATCTTCATCAGGCCGCCCAGGGAGCCCATGCGCTTGATCAGGCGCATCTGCTGCACGAAGTCGGAGAAGTCGAAGGTGGCTTCCTGGAGCTTCTGCTGCATCTTGGCCACATCGGCCAGCTCCACCTCCTTCTGGGCCTTCTCCACCAGCGTGAGCACATCGCCCATGCCGAGGATGCGGCTGGCCATCCGCTCCGGGTGAAAGGGCTGCAGTGCCTCCACCTTCTCGCCGGTGCCGATGAACTTGATCGGCGCGCCGCTCACCTTGCGGATCGAGAGGGCGGCGCCGCCGCGGGAGTCGCCGTCGAGCTTGGTGAGCACGGCGCCGGTGATGCCCACCTGCTCGTGGAAGGCGCGGGTGAGCTCGGCCGCTTCCTGGCCGATCATCGAATCCACCACCAGCAGCACCTCGTCGGGGCTGCAGGCCTCGCGGATCCGCACCATCTCCTCCATCATCGACTGGTCGATCTGGAGGCGTCCGGCGGTGTCCACCAGCACCGTGTCGAAGCCCTCGGCCTTGGCTTTCTCGATCCCGGCGGCGGCGATGGCCTCGGGCTTGGCCTCGGTGCCCAGGCTGAACACCTCCACGCCAATCTGGCCGCCGAGGGTCTTGAGCTGCTCGATCGCCGCCGGGCGGTACACGTCGGCCCCCACCAGCAGCGCCTTGCGGCCCTGATCCTTGAGGTGGAGGCCGAGCTTGGCGGTGGCGGTGGTTTTCCCTGCACCCTGCAGGCCGGCCATCAACACGACCGAGGGCGCACCGGGCTTGCCGCCGGCGGCCAGGGGGGCGTTCTCGCCGCCCATGGTGTCCACGAGCTGCTCGTGGACCACCTGGATGAACTTCTGATCCGGGCTGATGCCGCGCACCACCTCGGCCCCGAGGGCCTTGCGCCGCACCTCGGCGACGAAGTCCTTCACCACCGGCAGGCTCACATCGGCCTCCAGCAGGGCGCGCCGCACCTCCTTCAGGGCCCCGTCGACGTTGGTTTCGCTGATGGTCCCCTGGCCGCGCAGGTTCTTGACGGCGTCTTCAAACCGCTGGGAAAGCTCGTCGAACATCGAGGCCGGGTCTCAGGGGAGCAGGGGCGGTGGTTGCCGCCGGGTGGGTTGATCGTAAAAAGCGGAGCTGCAGAAGGAGCTGCACAGCAGGATGCTGCCGAACAAGCGGCGCCGCGCGAGCCGGCGTCAGCGGGTCGGCCCGAAGCCGGCCAGTCGCCAGACGTCCCCATCGCGGCCGAAGACATACCGGTTGCGCAGCTCCAGTTGGCTGGCCTGGCCGAGGGGATTGCCATCCGGCCCCCGACGCTGGTCGCTGTAGCGGATCGTGGCCTCGGCGGCGATCCGGTTGGGCCCCTGTTCCGTGATGGTCAACCCTTCCACGGCGGTGGTGATCGCCTGGGTCTCATTGCGGGCCGCATCGTCGCGGCGTTCCTGTTCGAGCCGCTCGATCTGGGCGGGGCGCGCGAGGGAGTCGAGGGGCTGCCCCGCCTCCTTGCCCGCCAGAACGGCGGCCTTGGCGGCGAGCCACCGTTCCAGCAGGGCCTTGATCTCGGCCTCGGAGGGCTCGGCGCTGCGCAGCGGTGCGGCTGCCGGTTGGGAGGGTGTCGGTTGGCTGGCTGTCGACTGGGGTGCCGTCGACTGGGGGGCCGTCGGAGTGCTGCTGGCCGGTTGTCCGGCCTGCTGCCCCGCTGGTTTCTCAGCCGATTGGCCGGGCGGTGCCTCCCCGGCGACGGGTTGGACCACGATCGGCGTGGCCGGTGGGCGGGGGCGCAGCAGGGCGACCAGGCCGAGGCCGAGCACCCCGGCGGCCACGGCCGCAGCCGTGATCAGACCACGGCGTCCGCCGGGGGGGCGCCAGGAGGGCCAGTTCAGCGAGGGGAGACGCCACTGGGGGGGCCAGTGGGGCATCCAGCTCTCCTGCCAGTCGAGTTCGTCGTCGAAGTCGTCTCCGCCCGGGGCCTCCGGCTCCAGGGGGGGACGGAACGGTCCCGACTCGGCCGAGCCCTGTGCAGCGGTGAAGGGGTTGCTGAAGGGATCCAGACCTGGACTGTCGAACGGAGGCGACAGCACAGGGGGAGCCAGCCGTTCGATGTAGGCCTGCACATCCCGGTCGGCGAAGTAGGCCTCAAGGTCGGCTTCGGCTTCCAGATCGCGGTAGTGGGGCAGGACATCCCGGGCGAGCCACTCACTGCACCAGGCGCAGAGCTGGCCGAGGGGATCACTGCTCTGGTTCTCGGCCCAGCGCAGCAGGGCTGGGTCGGCCCCCACCTGGAAGGCACGCTGGGCCGCCTCCACCTGGCCGAGCAGCAGGTGCAGGCAGGCCAGCAGGGGCTGGAGTCCCTCCAGCCCGCTGGACTCCAGCCGCTGCTGGGCTTCGGCGATCCGCTCCGGTTTGCGCTGGGCGAAGCCGGACGCGGTGAGGGCCGTGCTCGCCACGAAATCGGCGGCGGGCGAGTCGCTGGCCCAGCGACTGAACAGATCGATCTGCTCCTGGACGGTGAGATGGTCGCGGATCTGCTTGAAGAAGGCCTGGAAGTCCTCGGGGCTGAGGGTCGGGTCCGCATCACCCTCGAGCCCCCCCCGGTCGCGCACGAGCTCCTCCAGCAGTGCCAGGCCTTCGGAGCGTTCCTCGATCGCCGCGAGGTTGCGGCTGAGCAGATCGAGCACCCGGAAGGGACGCAGGCGCTGGAGTTCCTCGCTGATCGCCTGCCGCAGGTGCGGATGCTGGCCCACCCGCTGCAGCAGCTGCAGCCCGCTGCGCAGGGTATGGGCGGCCGCTTCATAGAGGCGGTGGTCCTTCTGCTCCCGGGAGGCCGCCAGACAGGCCAGAGCGGCCAGGCGGCTGAGGTCCGTTTCGCGGCCGCTGCCGAGTGTCGGAGCCTGGGGAGGCTGCAGCCGTCGGCAGGCCAGGTCGAAGCACTCCAGGGGCTGGCCAGCCTCGAGGAGGAGCAGCAGGCCACCCAGTTCCCGGCTGCTCGGGATCTTCAGGCCATGGACGGGATGGCCCGTGCCGGCATGGGCCGTCAGCTCGGCCTCGTAGACCTGGCGTCGGGCGGTGTCGGTGAGCAGGTCGGCACTGTCACGCAGCAGGGCCTCGCGGGCCTGGAGCGTCTCGCTGGTGAATCCGTCGTCGGGAGCCCGGTTGAGCCGGTGCTCCAGGGTGCGGAGCACCGACTGGGCGTCCGTGGTCGGGCTGACACCGAGCAACCGGAAGTGATCGATCGGCAGTTCCAACCCATGCGGCCAACTGGAGGCCGACTGTAGTCAGGGTCTTCGGTTTTGGCTGCCCCGATCACAGTCGTGGCTGCCAGACCCCGTACAGTTCGTGCAGCTTCCGCCTTCGCTGAAGGGCCGCCCGACGGACTTCCCGACATGACCCAGGCCGACACCAGTCGCGATATGACGGCGGATTCCGCCCTGGCCGGATCCGGAGCTCCCGGCTGCTCCGCCGATTCCACCCACGTGGCCGGCCCCCACGCCGAACGGCTCGAGAACCTCTACCCCGCCACGCCCGCCACGGTGACCCGGGACGAGGGGCTGATGCTCTACCGGGACATGGTGCTGGGGCGCCGATTCGAAGACAAGTGCGCGGAGATGTACTACCGCGGCAAGATGTTCGGCTTCGTGCATCTCTACAACGGCCAGGAGGCCGTGAGCACGGGCGTCATCAAGGCGATGAAGGCTCAGCACGACTGGTTCTGCAGCACCTACCGCGACCACGTCCATGCCCTCAGCTGCGGCGTCCCCGCCCGCGAGGTGATGAGCGAGCTCTTCGGCAAGGAGACGGGCTGCAGCAAGGGCCGGGGGGGCTCCATGCACCTGTTCTCACGGGAGCACCACCTGCTGGGTGGCTATGCCTTCATCGGCGAGGGCATTCCCGTGGCTCTGGGGGCCGCCTTCACCAGCCGCTACAAGCGCGATGCCCTCGGCGATGCCAGCAGTGACGCCGTGACCGCGGCGTTCTTCGGCGACGGCACCTGCAACATCGGTCAGTTCTACGAGTGCCTCAACATGGCGGCGCTCTGGAAGCTCCCCATCCTGTTCGTGGTGGAGAACAACAAGTGGGCCATCGGCATGGACCACAACCGCGCCACGAGTGATCCGGAAATCTGGCGCAAGGCCGCGGCCTTCGGCATGGCCGGCGAGGAGGTCGACGGCATGGATGTGCTCGCCGTGCGCGCCGCCGCCCAGCGGGCCATCGAACGGGCCCGGGCCGGTGAAGGCCCCACCGTGCTGGAGTGCCTCACCTACCGCTACCGGGGCCATTCCCTGGCCGATCCTGACGAACTGCGGGCCGAGGCGGAGAAGGAGTTCTGGGCCCGGCGTGACCCGATCAAGCGCCTGGCGGCCCATCTGGTGGAGCACACCCTCGCCACGGCCGAGGAGCTCAAGGGCATCGACAAGGACATCGATGCGGAGATCGCCGACTGTGTGGCCTTTGCCCTCGAGGCTCCCGAGCCGAGCCCCGAGGAACTGACCCGTTACATCTGGGCTGAGGACTGACTGGGCTCAGGCCTGACTGGCAGAGCGGTCAAAGCCGGGGCCTTCCAAGCCTGTGTCACAGCCCATGTCACAGCCCGTGCAGGCGGGCCTGTTCCGCCGCAGCCCGGAACACCAGTGCGTGGCGCCTCACCAGGTCCGGCAGGGGGCCGTAGCCGCCGCCGATCACCGTCGCCACCGGAATGCGCCGTCTCAGGCAGGCATCCAGCACCAGCCTGTCGCGGTTCATCAGCCCCTGATCGGTGAGGCAGAGCCTGCCGAGACGGTCTTCGCGGTGGGGATCCACCCCGGCGTTGTAGAGCACCAGGTCGGGTTGGATCTGATCCAGCAGCTCGGGCAGGTGATCACCGACGGCCGCCAGATACTCCTGGTCTTCCAGGCCATCCGCCAGGGGAAGATCGCAATCGCTCACTTGTTTGCGCAATGGAAAATTGCTGGCGCAATGGGCTGAGAAGGTGAACACCCGTGGATCTCCGGCAAAGATCAACGCGGTGGCATCCCCCTGATGCACATCCAGATCCACCACCACCAGTCGCCCCACGCTCCCTTCCTGCAGCAGAACCCGGGCGGCGACCGCCACGTCATTGAAGATGCAGAAGCCGCTCCCCTGGTCGGGAAAGGCATGGTGGGTCCCGCCGGCCAGATGACAGGCCACCCCATGGCGCAGGGCGAGCCGCGCCGTGAGCAGGGTGCCTCCCACCGACAACCAGGTGCGTCGCACCAGGGGCTGGCTGCTGGGCAGCCCGATCCTGCGCTGCTCGCCTGGGCTCAGCTCATCGCGGGCAAAGGCCTGGTGGTAGCGGCGGGGGTGCACCAGCTCCAGCCAACGCCGGGGAATGGGCAGCGGTCGGTGCACGCTGGTGGCGTCGGCCAGGCCCTGCCTTTGGAGCAGCTCGAAGAGCAGCCGGAACTTGGCCATCGGAAAGCGATGGCTGCTCGGCAGCGGGGCGGAATAGGCGGGGTGGTAGACGAGCGGTGGTGGGCTCAGATGCTGCTGGGCATGCGCCGGGTGAGGTTCCGGAGTTTTCGCAGGGCCTTCAGTTCAACCTGGCGGACCCGCTCGCGGGAGACCTCCAGCTGCCGTCCGATCTCGGCGAGGGTGTGGCGATCGGCCCCCTCGAGGCCGAAACGCAGCTGCAGCACCTGACGCTCCTGGTCGCTGAGGTGGGTGAGCCAGTGGTCGAGCTGCTCCTGATGCATGCCCCGCTCCACCTGGTCCAGGGGCTCTTCGTTGCTGGAATCGGCAATCAGATCCCCCAGGAAGCTGCGGCCTTCATCGCCATTCACCGGGGCATCGAGGCTGGAGGTGGTGAGGGCCTGGCGCAGCAGGCTGTCCAGCTCGTCGAGGGGAAGGGCCATCGCCTCGGCGATTTCCTGACGGCTGGGCATGGCGCCCAGTTTGTGGGCCAGATCCAGGCTCACCTTGCGGATCGCGCTGAGGCGTTCACTGAGATGGACGGGGAGGCGGATGGTGCGGGACTGGCAGGCGATGGCCCGGGTCATGCTCTGGCGGATCCACCAGAAGGCATAGGTGGAGAACTTGTAACCGCGGGTGGGATCGAATTTTTCGACCGCCCGCTCCAGACCCAGGGAGCCTTCCTGGATGAGATCGAGCAGTTCCAGTCCCTTGCCCTGGTATTTCTTGGCGACGCTCACCACCAGCCGGAGGTTGGCCTTCATCATCCGCTGCTTGGAGCGCTTGCCGATGCGCAGCAGTTTGCGTTCATGGTCGGAGTAGGTCACCTTCCCCTCCTCCAGCAGGTGCATCATCACCTGAACCTGGTTGCCGAGTTCGATCTCCTCGGCAGGGGTGAGCAGGGGTTCCCGGCCGATGCTGGCCAGGTACCAGCTGATCGGATCACTGCTGCGCCGGCGACTGCTGTCGCTGGCCCTTGAGGGGGAAGCGGTCATCGTGACGCAGGAATGGGAGTTAAACTATCAACCCAGAAATGGCATGCCCTGTGTAGTTTCAGTAACGCTTCAGCTTTTGCTTGCAAAACCACACAATTGTCGGCGGGCTGATTGGTCAAAGCACCGATCAGCCTTTCCGGCAAGGTCCGGGTGGTCAGTTCTGGCTGGGCGTTGCTGACCAAGCAGCTCCGCTGTCTCCTGAGGATCGAGCGGGGTCGAGCCCGATGCCCGCCAGTTCAGCGGCGATGGCCGGTGGGGAGCAGCGTCCCGGGCCGCCCAGGACCCCCAGGCGTCGGCCGGCCTCGGCATGGGCCAGGGTGGCGGCGGCCAGCACGGGGGCCAGCACGGTCGTCAGCTCCGATGCCGGATGCGGGCGGTGCGGTTCACCGCTTGCCGCCAGGGCCATGGCGCCCACCGCCGTCACATACCCGGCCAGCACATCGCCCAGACCCGCCCGGGCGGCGTTGGGTTCGCTCTCCAGCAGCTGCCAGCAGCGGCCATCGGGTGCGGCCACCACGCTGCGGGCCCCCTTGAGCACCACGGCGACACCGCTCTGGCAGGCCGCGGCGGCCGCGGCCTCCAGGGGTGGGCGTTCGGCCCATTGGGGGAACAGGCGCGCGAATTCCCCGGCATGGGGGGTGATCCAGGTCGGTCCCCGGCGCTGCTGCAGCCACGCGGTGGGGGTCGGGTCCGAACCGCCCGCCACCCCCTCTGCCACCCCCACTGCCAGGCGGTTGAGACCGTCGGCATCCAGCACCAACAGGCCGCCAAAGGCCCCCAGCCGCTCCCAGCTCTCCCGTTCAGCCGCCGCCAGGCTGGAGGGGATCGATGCCGTGGACGGGTGCGGGCAGCCCAGCCCGGGGCCCACCAGCACCGCATCGAGCCGTTCCAGGTCGGCGCAGGACAGGCCGGCCAGCAGCAGGTTGCCGTGGGGGTCGCCGTCCAGTTCCCGGCTCACCACCACATGGGGCGCGCTGGTCTGGAGGGCGTCCCCCAGGCCCGCTGGTCCGGCGGCCCGCAGGCTGCCGCAGCCGGCCGCACTGGCACCGGCCAGGGCCAGATGCCCCGCCCCCCGGAAGCGCCGGCTTCCCGCCACCACCAGCACCCGCCCGCGGGCGTATTTGCCGGCTGCCGGCTCGAGCCGCGGCCAGGGGGCGTTCGCCAGGTCGCCCGGCGCCAGAGCGAGCGGCTGGGCCTGGGGCAGGCTGGCCAGCAGGGGAGCCGGCAGTCCGAGGTCGATCCGCTCGAGCTGCCCCACCCAGGCCAGAGCCTGGTCCTGCACCAGCCCCTGCTTGATCAGGCCGATGCAGAGGGTCTGGCTGGCGCGGGCAGCCACCTGACCCAGGCAGATGCCGCTGTCGCTGCAGAGTCCGGTGGGAACGTCCACGGCCACCAGCCCCTGGGGGGCGCGCTGCTGGCGCTGCGCCAGCAGCGCTTCGATCAGCTCCCCGGGGGGGCGGCGCTGGCCGATGCCCAGCAGGGCATCGATCCAGAGGGCGCCGCCGCCGGGATCCGGCGTGCCTGTGACCGCCGCGATGCCCAGCCAGTCGGCATGGCGCCGGTGCAGGGCGGTGAGCGGCTTGCTGCGCTCGAACGGACTCCAGATCTCCACGGCGATCCCGGCCAGATGCAGTTCCCGGGCGATCACCAGCCCGTCCCCGCCGTTGTGCCCCGGCCCCACCAGCACCACGGCGCCGCTGTTGCGGAGCCGCGGCCCATGCTGTGCCAGCAGCCGCCGGCTCACCGCCAGGGCGGCCTTCTCCATCAGGGCCTCGACGGGCAGGCCGCTGGCGAACAGCTGCTCCTCCAGGGCGGCCATCTGGGCGCCGCTGACCAGGAGGTGCCGGGCATCGCGGGAAGGCCAGGACGGTGGGGATGGCGGCTCGGACACGGCAGGGGCGGGGCGCTCGGTCTCATGATGGAGACCTCATGGTGGAGACCATGGCCGCCATACACCTCACGTTGCCCCGCGACGCCCCTGCAGCCAGCTCCTGCGCCACCCCCGCCGGTGCCGAGGCCCTGGCGCGGCTGCGCGCCTGGCCCGGGGAGCATCGGGTGGCGGTGGGGCTCTCCGGAGGGGTGGACAGTTCGCTCACGGCCGCCCTGCTCGTGGAAGCCGGCTGGCAGGTGGAGGGCCTCACCCTCTGGCTGATGAGCGGCAAGGGCGCCTGCTGTGCCGAGGGCCTGGTGGATGCCGCGGCGATCTGTGACCAGCTGGGGGTGCCTCACCACGTGGTCGATTTCCGCGAGCACTTCCGCGGCCAGATCGTCGATTTTCTGGTGGCTGGCTATGCGGCCGGGGTGACGCCCCTGCCCTGTTCCCGCTGCAACCGCGAGGTGAAGTTCGGCCCGATGCTCGCCTGGGCCGAGACGGAGCGGGGGATCGAGCGGATCGCCACCGGCCATTACGCCCGGGTGCGTCACGGCGCCGCCGGTGATCCCCTGCCCGTCCCTGGGGATGGCCGGGATCGGCACCAGCTGCTGCGCGGCCTGGATGGGCGCAAGGACCAGAGCTATTTCCTCTACGACCTTCCCCAGGGGAACCTGGGCCGGCTGGTGTTTCCCCTCGGGGAGCTCACCAAGGCCGACACGCGCCTCGAGGCCGAGCGCCACGGCCTGCGGACGGCGCAGAAGCCCGAGAGCCAGGACCTCTGCCTGGCCGATCACCATGGATCGATGCGGGCCTTTCTGGATGCCTACCTGCCCCCGCGCCAGGGGGAGATCGTGCTGGCTGATGGCACCGTGGTCGGCCACCACGACGGCATCGAGCACTTCACGATCGGGCAGCGCAAGGGGCTCGGGGTCGCCTGGCGGGAGCCCCTGCATGTGGTGCGGCTGGAGGCGGCGATGAACCGGGTGGTGGTCGCCCCGCGCTCGGAGGCGGCCCGCGGCTCCTGCGTCGTGGGGGCGGTGAACTGGGTGTCGATGGCCCCGCCCGAGGAGCCCGTCGAGCTGACCGTGCAGGTGCGCTACCGCAGCGGGCCGGAGCGGGCCCTGCTCACCCCACTGCCGGCCAGCGAGGCTGACCGGCAGGCCGGACGGCCCTACAGGGTCCGGCTGGACTTCGCCGAGGAGCAGTTCTCGATCACCCCCGGCCAGGCGGCGGTCTTCTACGCCGGCGAGGTGCTGCTGGGGGGTGGGCTGATTCAACCCTGACCACCTCCCAGGCCCGAACGCTCATCAGTGGGGATCGCTCACCAGTAGGGATCGCTGGCCAGTTCCACCCGCAGCTCGCCGCTGCGGGCTGGCGGAACCGTGGCGATGCAGGCCCTCACCATCCGGCCGTTGACCTCGATCTCACAGGCGCCGCAGCTCCCCCCCAGGCAGCCCGTGGGGATGGTCACACCGGCGGCCCGGGCCGCCTCCAGCCAGGCGGAACCGCTGGTGGCCTGGCTGGTGGTGCCATCCGGCCAGTGGATGCGCAGGACGCTGCTGGGCATCAGGGAGCGAGCAGGGGGGTGAGGTCGGTGTGGGCTTCGAAGGCGTCGGCGAGGCGCTCGAGCAGCAGCTCACGCTGCTCCCCATGGTGGGGCTGCTGCTCGCTGAGCGGCGGCAGTCCCCGCCGTTCGCGCAGCCGGTTGAGCCAGCGTCGCCGCCAGGGGCCACTCTCGAACACACCATGCAGGTAGGTGCCCGCGGCCATGCCGCCGCATGCACCCACGGGGCGCCACCATCCGAGCCCCGCGTCGATCGAGAGCGGCGCCGTCGACTGCGGCTGCCCCGGCCCTCCGGCGTCCCCCAGGAGCTCGCTGTGGCCACGGTGCAGCTCGAAGCCCCGCAGTTCGAGCGGGGAGCCCGGCGGCCAGAGGGCGGCGCTGCGGCGCTGCCGCAGCGCCTTGCCCGGGGCGAAGACCGTGCGCAGCGGCATCAGCCCAAGGCCTGCCTGCTCCCCGGCGTCGCCTTCCAGCCCCTCGGGGTCGGCCAGTTCCTGCCCCATCATCTGCAGCCCGCCGCACAGGCCGAAGACGTGCCCACCGGCGCTCAGATAGCTCGCCAGGGCGGCAGGCAGGCCGTGGCGGCGCAGGCTGGCGAGATCGCGCAGGGTCTGCTTGCTGCCGGGCAGGATCACGGCATCGGGCTGGCCCAGGCTGTCCCCGGGGCGCACCCAGCGCAGCTGCACGCTCGGTTCGGCCTCGAGGGGATCGAGGTCGGAGAAGTTGCTGAGCGACGGCAGCCGCAGCACGGCGATCTCCAGCTCCGACTCGCGCTTGCGGCCGCGGCGTTCCAGCAGATCGAGTGAATCCTCCGGGGGAAAGAGCTCCTCCAGCCAGGGCATCACCCCCAGCACCGGCACCCCGGTGTGCTCCTGGAGCCACTGCCGTCCCGCGTCGAAGAGCTCCCGCCTGCCGCGGAAGCGGTTGATCAGCAGACCGCGGATCAGGGGGCGCTGCACCGGGGACAGCAGCTGCAGGGTGCCGACCAGCTGGGCGAACACCCCGCCGCGCTCGATGTCCGCCACCAGCAGGCACCGGGCCCGCAGGAACTGGGCCAGCCGCAGGTTGGTGAGATCGCGGGCCTGCAGGTTCACCTCCACCGGACTCCCGGCCCCCTCGAGCACCAGCCGGCCCCCGGGGTGGGCGCTCTGCAGGGTCGCCAGCCCCTGACGGATCGCGGCCCAGCCGGGTCTGAACCAGTCGCGGTAGTAGTGCTCGGCTCGGGCGATGCCGGCGGCGCGGCCGAGGTGAATCACCTCACTGGTGCTGTCTCCCTGTGGTTTGAGCAGCACCGGGTTCATGGTGTGGTGGGGTTCCAGCCCGGCGGCCCAGGCCTGGAGGGCCTGGGAGTAGGCCATCTCCCCCCCGCCGGCGTCCACCCAGGCGTTGTTGCTCATGTTCTGCCCCTTGAAGGGCAGGGGTTGCTCGCCCCGCCGCCGCAGCACCCGGCAGAGGGCGGCGGTCATCAGCGACTTGCCCGCGCCGCTGCTGGTGCCCAGCACCATGAGGGCCGGGGGCCCTGCCAAGCGGCGCGATGCTGCCGTCACAGTCGGGGGCGGCGGCGCCGCAGCTGATGGTGAAGCCGCTCCAGCAGGGGGGCCGGGGGGATCTCGCCGGGCCAGAGCTGCAACAGCTCCCGCCCCATCGGCGTCAGCCTGACCCGTTCGGTCAGACCCTGACCGTCGACCTCGCGGCGCAGCACGCCGAGGCGGATCAGCCAGAGCCAGTGCTCTTCCACGCCCTGGCTGCTGAGCCTGCCGCGGCAGAGCTGGCCCGCCTCGGGGAGCCGGCAGAAGGCGGTGCTGCTGAGGGGCTCGGATGCCACCCGCTCATAGAAGGCCCGGCGGAACGGCAGACAGCGCAGCGCCTGGGCTGCCCGCGACCGGGCTCGATCGTCCCGCAACAGGGGGCTGAGGCTGGTCACCGGCCGATGTTTCATGGGGGGATTCTCCCCGAGTCCCCCCCGGCCATGCTGGTTCTTGCCTCCGCCTCACCGGCGCGCCGGCGCCTGCTGGAACAGGCCGGGATCCCCCATCGGGTCAGGGTGAGCGGGGTGGATGAGCAGCTGTTCCAGCGCTCCGACCCCCGGGACCTTGTGGTGGCCCTCGCCCGGGCCAAGGCCGAGGCCGTGCGGGGCCGCCTCGAGCCTGGTGAGGGCCCGGTGCTCGGCTGTGATTCGGTGCTCGTGTTTGAGGGGGAGGTGTTCGGCAAGCCCCGGGATGCCGAGGAGGCGGCAGCCCGCTGGCGGCGGATGGCGGGGAACTGGGGCGAGCTGCACACCGGTCACTGCTTGCTGTCCCGGGCCCCTGCCCCGGCAGCCGCCCCGTCGCCGGCCGAGGCTGTGGTGACGACCCGGGTCCACTTCGCCCTGCTGAGGGAGCCCTCGATCCTGGCCTATGTCGCCAGCGGTGAGCCCCTGCAGTGTGCCGGGGGCTTTGCCCTCGAGGGCCGGGGCGGGATGCTGGTGGAACGGATCGAGGGCTGCTTCAGCAATGTGATCGGCCTCAGCCTGCCCCTGCTGCGGCGCTGGCTGGCCGATCACGAACTCAGCGATCCTTGAACAGTTCGCCGATGCCCTCGCTGGCATTGCGGCTGCGGCCCAGGCCACTGTTGGCCCGGGTGGCCACAAGGGTCATGTCACGCCAGCGGAACACGCCGGTGTAACCATGGTCGATGTAGGTCACCGGCCAGGAGCCCGTGGCGTCGGTGACTTGAAGGCGGTCGCTGCGGTCGGAGAAGACGAAGCGCCGTTCGTCGGGCAGGTTCACCACGTAGCGGGTCACACCGTCCCGGCGCTCCACGAGCCGCAGGGAGCAGGTTCCGTCGTGCATCAGGTTGGCGCCCCTGGCCAGGGTGCAGCGGCCGGAATAGGTGGTGATCTCCCGGTCTGGGCGGGTCACCTTGCCGAACAGCTCGCGGGTCATCTCCCGGTCCAGGCGCCGACGACCGTTGCCGTCACTCCAGCAGGTCTCCTCGCGGACGTCACAGACCGTGCCGTTGCTCAGGCTGAATTCACGGCTGGGGGGGCGACCGATCAATCCGCTCCAGAGCCTGCGTTCCGCCTGGGGACCGAAGTACGTGCGGGTGTGCGGCAGGGAGACGCCATCGCGGTCGTAGCAGGTCTGGCTGGCCTGATCGCAGATCACGCCACTGCCGGGCATGGAGACGGGATCCGGCCGGGCCTCCACCGGTGCATGGGTGGCCAGGAGGCCCGCCGTCACGGCCGCGGCCCCAGCCAGGGCGGTGAGACAGACGTTGTGAGGCCGAGCTTTCATCGTTGGGAGGGGGTGTGAGGACTGGCGTTGCAGGCGCTGCGGGCAACGCTGGTCCATACGGTATGGAGCGGGTGTGCACCAGCCATGACGGCCAGCCGCCAAGATCTGACCAGATCTGACAGCGCGACCACGGCATGAAAAAGCCCCCGCCGCAGGGCGAGGGCTTGGCTCAGATCTGCTGAAACTCCCGAGGCCCTTGGGGCCTGAACCAGGAATCAGTCGAGATCCGGCATGGCCAGGGTGGGCTCGGCCTGACGGTCGATGCCCTTCTCGAAGCCGGCGGCGGCAGCCCGGGCGCGGCCGGCATGCCAGAGGTGGCCGACCAGGAAGAAGAAGGCCAGCACGAACTGCGTGGAGGCCAGCCACTGGCGGATGTTGACGAAGTTCACCGAGTTGGGCTCGGTGATGATGCCGCCCACGGAGTTGAGGGAGGCGTTGGGGGCGTGGGTCATGTACTCAGCCGCGCGGCGGACCTGCCAGGGCTGAATGTCGTTCTGGAGCTTGTCGAGGCTGAGGCCGTTGGGGCCCCGCAGGGGCTCCAGCCAGGGGCCACGGAAATCCCAGAAGCGCATGGTCTCACCGCCGAAGATGATCTCGCCGGTGGGGGAGCGCATCAGGTACTTGCCCAGACCGGTGGGGCCCATGGCCGAACCGATGTTGGCGCCGAGGCGCTGGTCGCGCACCAGGAAGGTGAAGCTCTGGGCCTGGGAGGCTTCGGCGTTGGTGGGGCCGTAGAACTCCGAGGGGTAGGCGGTGTTGTTGAACCAGATGTAGGCCGAGGCGATGAAGCTCATCAGGCTGAGCGCGCCGAGGCTGTAGCTCAGGTAAGCCTCACCGTTCCAGATGAAGGCGCGACGCACCCAGCCGAAGGGCTTGGTGATCACGTGCCAGATGCCACCGAAGATGCAGATCAGGCCGATCCAGATGTGCCCACCGATGATGTCTTCCATCGAGTCCACCCCGATGATCCAGCCCTCACCGCCGAACGGCGCGCGGGTCAGGTAGCCGAAGATGACCCCGGGATTGAGGGTGGGGTTGGTGATCAGGCGCACGTCGCCGCCACCGGGGGCCCAGGTGTCATACACACCGCCGAAGAACATGGCCTTGAAGACCAGCAGCAGGGCGCCGACGCCGAGAAGAATCAGGTGATAACCAATGATGTTGGTCATCTGGTTCTTGTCGCGCCAGTCCTGGGAGAAGAACGAGGAGTAGTTCTCAAGGATCTCGGGACCACGCAGCGCGTGGTACAGGCCGCCCAGGCCGAGCACGGCCGAGCTGATCAGGTGGAGCACACCGACCACGAAGAAGGGGTAGAGGTCGGTGACCTCACCACCAGGGCCGACGCCGTAGCCGAGGGTGGCCACGTGGGGCATGCAGATCAGCCCCTGCTCGTACATGGGCTTGTCGAAGGTGAAGTGGCTCACCTCGAACAGCATCATCGCTCCGGCCCAGAAGACCATGAGGCCGGCATGGGCCACGTGGGCGCCGAGCAGGCGGCCGGAGAGGTTGATCAGGCGGGCGTTGCCCGCCCACCAGGCGTAACCGGTGGAGTCGAGGTCCTTGCCCCCCACACTCACCAGCCCGGAATTAAAGGGCGTTTCCACGGGGCAGTACCTCTTCAGGGAAGACGAAGTTTTCGTGCGGCTGGTCAGCCGGGGCCATCCAGGCGCGGAGGCCTTCGTTCAGAAGGATGTTCTTCGTGTAGAAGGTCTCGAATTCGGGG